>PKSZ01000172.1:1245-2313 GCA_002869425.1 Marinilabiliales bacterium | reverse complement strand
CAAACATCCTGATCAATACTTGTGGTCTGCCAGATACTATCCAAAACAGGAGTATTTTCCTGGCAAGTACTACAGTAGTACGAAAAAAAATCGATTACGACTGTTTTGCCACTTTCAAGTTCATCAAACAGGTCATATACATTGCCATCAACATCAGTGAATGTACTGTTTTGCAACTGCAATTTTTGAGAAAATGTTGCAGTAACAATACAAAGAAACGCTATGATAAAAAAAACTTTCATATTCCAGTAAGTAATAACTAAAATACAGATAATTAACCAATATTACACTGAATTAGCTATTAAAAGCTTATTTTACGTATTGCATCTATAGTTTTTGATATCATATCATCATCAACATCCATATGTGTTACTATTCTAAAAGTGTGCTTACTGAACGGAACAATCAGAATGCCTTGTTCCTGGAATTTTTCTACAACTCTTTCAGCAATTATATCCACAGGTACTTCTGCTATAATAATATTGGTATCAACAGGCAATACATTTTGAACCCAGCCCGCTACCTTCAACTCTTTTTCAATTGATTTTGCCCTCCTGTGATCTTCTTTAAGTCGCTGTATATTATTTTTCAATGCAAATTCTCCAGCAGCAGCAATGATACCTGCCTGCCGCATTCCTCCTCCAAACATTTTCCGAATTCTTCTTGCTTTGGCAATAAATGCCTTTTCGCCCAGCAATAAAGATCCCACAGGAGCACCCAGTCCTTTTGACAAACATATTGAAACAGAATCGAAAATTTGTCCAAAATCTTTAGGATCTTCTCCTCTTTCAACCAAAGCATTAAACAATCGAGCTCCATCAAGATGTAAAGACAAACCCAATTTATGGCACAACTGCTGAATTTCGAGGATATTGTCCATAGGCCAGATGCTTCCTCCACCTTTATTGGAAGTATTTTCAATCACTACCAATCGGGATAATGGATAATGAGGATCTTCAGGGTTATGATATGCTTCAGCTATATGATCAACACTAAATACGCCACGATCTCCGGGTAATAGCCATGCACTAACACCCGAATTGGCAGACATTCCTCCCCCTTCATAAT
>PKSZ01000172.1:0-1236 GCA_002869425.1 Marinilabiliales bacterium | reverse complement strand
ACATATTATCTCATCTCCCGGTTGTGTATGCACCCTTACCCCAATTTGATTCGTCATAGTTCCACTGGGACAAAATAAAGCTGCTTCCATACCAAACAATCTGCACGCATAATCCTCCAAACTTCTTACGGAAGGATCATCTCCAAAAACATCGTCTCCCAATGGAGCACTCATCATCGCCTCCTTCATTTCCTTTGAAGGTAAGGTTATTGTATCGCTACGTAAATCAACCATACTCATATAATTTTATTTATGCCGTGAAGTTAATTTATCAGACTTAATCTGGAAAACATTTTCTATCATTTCACTTCAACCCTTACACCTTCTGAATGAGAAGAAAATTCGGGAGCATACATACATTGAATCGTTGTAATACCATTGGAAAAATCGCCCTTATGACTTACACGCAAGGGGTATTCAAAAACAAAAGTGCCTTTTGGCAACAATGATATAAAAAAGTTGGTTGCTGCGTCTCTTGTACTTTCATAATAACCCAAACCATCCTGGTATTTGTACCTGGAAAAAACATTTTCGGGTTCGAATCCTGAAGCACGCATATCTTTTAGATGAACATATTCCATGGCCCTGTCTACTCTTAATTCAATACGAACCATTACCCTATCTCCCACATTTAACTCTGACTTATTAATTGGTTCGATAACTTTTCCTCTATCTGTCTTTCGCTCAACAAACAATTGCTTTTTTAACTGCAGTGGCGTTTCATGTGGTGTTATTTTATCCAGTTGTTCAAAGTACTGCCAGTAAACAGCTCCCCANGCTCCCCAGGATACACCTTCACTATTCTTAGTCACTTCAATATTTCCCATCTCTGGTACAATTTCAGATGCATCCCATGAAACTTTGTAGTATCCTGTACCTGCCTCATTTTGAATAGATTTGTCTTTGTTTGGATCAACTACAATATCTCCTAATTTCACACTTACAAGATCATCATTATCCAACCATGCGCTACCCTGCAATAATAAAGCATAAACAGCCTCTACCGTTGCTTTTGTTGTCTTCCAGTCCTGTGTTTGTTTTTGCTTTAACAACCAAACCTTCATCTCATCCACAGCAGACTGATCTTGTGCAACTTCTGTAAACAACTCGATCAAAACAGCTTGTCGTTCAATCGGAGCCTGATACCAATAATAACCTCCGGGTGATTTCCAGTACATCCCCATTTCTTCATCATGGATTGCATACTCGCGAAGTGAAGCAACAATCTTTTCTGCA
>PKSZ01000203.1 GCA_002869425.1 Marinilabiliales bacterium | reverse complement strand
TGCTTGTATCTTTAATCCTTGTAAGATATCTGTACTATCCTACTGCCAGGAGAAAAGATTATTTATTTACCTACCTGCTTATTAGTGCCACCGTTTTTCTTTTGTGCTTCTTACTTGAAAATGTAAAGTTACAACTCGGTTTTGCACTTGGAATGTTTGCCATTTTTGGAATAATACGATACAGAACAAACCCAATCCCCATAAAAGAAATGACTTATCTTTTCATGGTAATTGGACTGGCTGTTATCAATGCCTTATCAAATAAAAAGGTTAGTTATAGTGAATTACTTTTCACCAATTTAATTATTCTGTTTGTTGTTTTCGGTCTTGAACGCTTGTGGTTACTTAAACATGAGTCCAGTAAAATAATTATTTATGAAAAAATCGAGCTCATAAAGCCTGAAAAATACAAAGAACTGATGGCTGATCTGGAGGAGCGAACAGGCTTGAATATCAGGAGGATTGAAGTAGGAAGGGTGAACTTTTTAGAAGATACTGCTAAACTAAAAATCTACTATTTTGAGAATGAAAATATAAATGCTGCTGATCAGGAAGATTCTGAATATCGATACAGCAACGATGATGATGACGATTAGACATATAGGATTTCTTATATTTTTCATGCTTTTCTCTTTGATAAGCTTTGCGCAGTACGATTTTCAAATCTGGGCTAATGCAGAAATTAATAAGGAACTAACCAAAGACTTATCCATTAGTTTTTCAGAAGAATTACGATTAGAAAACAATGCCCGGGATGCCAATGTGTGGTTTTCTGATATTGGTTTAAATTATGAAATAAATAAGAATATTGAAGTTGCGTTTGCATACAGGTACATAAATGAGGCTGAATTAAACTACACAAGCAAACACCATCGTTTTTACGGTAGCCTTAGTATTAATGAAAAAATAAATAGATTTCAACTAAGTTACAGAATTCGCTATCAGCAAAAGTATTCTGAAATTTTTTCTTCTGAAGACGGTAAAATTCCCAGTGACGACCTTAGAAACAGAATTAAACTGGAATATAATATCAGGAAATGCAAGTTAACTCCAAGTGCATCATACGAACTGTATTACAAACTGAATTACAGAGATCGGCGATTCAGAAAAGCAAAATACACACTGGGAGTAGAATACAAAACTACAATGGATCACAAATTTGGCGTATACTACAGAATAGAACAAGAATTAAATAGAAATAGCGCCATGATATACAGCATAGTAGGCATTACTTATGCTTATAAGTTTTAGTCGTTATTGCGGATCGACGTTAATCTGAACCTGTAACTGCTTATCGTTTTGACTCATCTTCACTCGATGTATTATTTCAAGAATTTTCTCTTTATGATTTTCTTTTAATTGACTCCGGTTTATCTTGATAAGAATCCTTTTCTGATAATACAATTGTATCCTGCTCGCGAGGGGATACTCGGGACCTAAAACCGGTATTTTCAAATGATGTCTGAGTTCTTCGACCAACTGTCTTGCTGCTGTATTTAATATATTTTTATGTTTATGTTTCACCATAAGTTCAACCAAACGATAATAAGGAGGATACTTAAACTCCTTTCGCTCATGAACTTGTTGAAGAAACAATGAATGATAATCAGATTTTATCACGTTTTTTATCACCGGGTGATCAGGATCACCAGATTGTATAATTACACGGCCCTGTTTCTTTTTTCGTCCGGCTCTTCCACTTACCTGTGACATCAATTGATAACTTCTTTCATGTGCTCTGAAATCGGGAAAATGCAACATATTATCAGCATTTAAAATACCGACCAATCCTACATTATCAAAGTCCAAACCTTTAGTAACCATCTGTGTACCAACCAGAATGTCGACTTTATGCAATTCAAATTCATGAATAATTCTTTCGTAACTATTTTTCTTCCTTGTTGAATCCAGATCCATTCTCTGTATCCTGGCTTTTGGAAAAATATCCTTCAACTCCTCTTCTATCTTTTCGGTTCCGAATCCCTTCGTATGAATATCGTGACTGTTGCAATTCCCACATCTTTGAACCGGTTTTATTTGGTATCCACAATAATGACAGATGAGTTTATTAATTTTTTTATGGTAAGTAAGGCTAACATCACAATTTTTACAAACAGGAATCCAACCACATGTTTCGCATTCAAGAAAGGGAGCAAACCCTCGTCTATTCTGAAAAAGGATTACTTGCTCATCTGCTGTTAAAGCACGATCCATCTCTTCAAGAATAAATGGGGTAAAGTGGGAAATCATTTGTTTCTTCTTCCTGGCTTTACGTGTATCTGCTACTTGTATTTCCGGAAGTTGAATATTACCATACCTTGTAAGCATTTCAACATAACCATATTTTCCAGTCTGTGCATTAAAGTAGCTTTCAACAGAAGGTGTAGCAGTGCCCAATAACACTTTAGCAGAATGAATTTTCCCCATAATTACTGCCACATCACGTGCATTATACCTGGGAGCAGGATCATATTGTTTATAAGTATTCTCATGCTCCTCATCCACCTAAATAATTCCTAGTTTTTTAAAAGGAAGGAATACAGAACTTCTCACGCCTAAGATTACTGAATAACTTTCCTCATTTGCAACATTATTCCAAACTTCAACTCTTTCGTTATCACTAAATCTTGAATGATAAATTCCAACCTTATCACCAAAAACATCCTTCAAACGATTAATCATCTGGGCTGTCAATGCAATCTCTGGTACAAGATATAATGCTTGCTTGCCCTCCTCAATAACCTTTTCAATTAATTTAATATATACTTCTGTTTTACCACTCGATGTCACACCATTTAGTAGTACTACATTTCTGGATTCAAACTGAAAAAGAATATCATCCATGGCTTTTCTTTGCGCATCACTCAATTCTTTGGCCTGAATTATCTCCGAAGTATTTTTTAACAATCGACTAACCTCTTTGTTATTTTGAACGATAACTCCTTTCTTAATCAACGACTCCAATGCATGTGACTTTGCTCCTGTTTGCCTGAGAAACTCCTCTTTCAAAATTTCAGAAGATTGCTGCAAAGCTCCTGTTTCATTCAAAAACAACATCAATGTGTCCAGCTGCACTCGTGCCCTTTTCAACTGACCAAAAAGAGACTCTAGCTCTTCATTATTGGAATAACGTTTATGAAGCGATAAGTATGGCATTCGTTTGGGTTTGTACTTCTCCACAATTCTCTCTTCAGCCAGCACCACACCTTTCTTTATCAGAGAGTTGACCAACATTACCGCATTACCTGCAGACATCATTTTATCAATCTCCCGTATTGTCATACAGTTCTTATCAGTAAGAATTCTATGAATCATTACTTCATCACCAGATAAAATATTATAATCTTTGAAACTCAAATCAGGCATTACTTTGGTTTCACTTTGCAGCTTAAGGCCGGAAGGTAAAGCCGCATTAAAAACTTCGCCCAATGTACACATATAATATGCTGAGATCCAGTTCCAGAGTTTATACTGATGTTCATTGGCTACCGGATTCTCATCAATAACATCCAGCAAGCATTTAGTATCATACGCTTCTGGTTTAGAATTGTGAATATTTACAAGTAAAGCTGTATACAATTTTTTCTTACCAAACTGAACAAGAACCCTTACAAATGGACTTACTTTCTTATTCAGGAAGGGAGGAACCTCGTATGTAAACAAACCCTCCACAGGTACCGGAAGAATTACATCAGCATATACTTTTTCACTGATTTCCAACAATCTACCTCCTAAATTTTCTTTGAACAAGTTTAAAATATGTAAGTGGATTTAAAAGCTTACGTTTGATAATCTTATCAGCATGAGGATGCGTAACCATATAATGCTGTTTTCCAAACTGTTGTGCCTTATTGGCTACAAAATTAAACAGTCCCGGTTTTCGAATAAGCTTTTGTATTCTGTAATTACTTTTAAATTCCTTACGTAATATCCTGTTTACTTCCTGATCATAATAAGACAAAGTCCCCTGACTGAAATCATTTTTTGAAAGTGCAATATGACAGGCTTCTGAAGCAATTCTACCTGATTTCATAGCATAAGAGATACCCTCTCCCAGCAAAGGATCAACAAGGGCGCCAGCATCACCAAGCACCAGAAAACGCTTGCCCGACAACTTATATTTTTTACTGGCCAGTGGTATTCCTGCACCTTTCAAGGGTGTTACTCTTTTTGCATTTTTAAAACGACTGGCAAGCAGGGGATTTTCATGGATATAATTATCCAATAATTCAGAAAGATTGTAATTAAATTTCTCTCTTTTGCTTTTCATGATCCCCAAGCCTACATTGGATCGACCATCGGCCATTGGAAATACCCACAAATACCCAGGCAACAATTCATTAAATAAATATAGATCAATGAACCCCTTGTTATGAAATCCCTCAACTCCTTCATAATATGCCCGCACTGCCTGACAATAATGCTTTGCATTCTTTTTTACACCTACAAGCCTCTCTGAAAATTTAGAACCATCACCATTTGCTACGCAAACCATTTTGGCATCAATCTCTTTATCACCAGCAATAATTCTTACATCATTCTCACCAAATACAATATCTGTAACTTTAGTTTCTAAATACAAGCTAAGATTTTCATGCTTATTCAAACTATCAAAAAGAACCAAATCAAATGATTTCCGAGGCATTACAACACCCATTGGACGGTTAAGCTTTTTACTAACCGGTGTATAATCCACAAAAATTGATTTTCCATTGGGAGCATACAAACGTGTGCCGTTTATTTTATATGCATTAGGCTCATTATTAAATCTTTCCTGTACAGCTTCCGGTAATTTCTCCATCTGCGTAAGCACGTCAGATCCCAGGGCATCTCCACAAACTTTTTCTCTGGGAAACTTATCTTTCTCGATTAAAGCAACCTTATACCCCTGCTCTAACAATTTCAGAGTACAAACAAGGCCAGACGGACCGGCACCTATTAC
>PKSZ01000518.1 GCA_002869425.1 Marinilabiliales bacterium | reverse complement strand
CCTGAAAGTGAACAAATCCTGAACTATTACTACAACAAGCGTAAAAAAGGACAGGAACTGATCTTTCCAATTTTTGATATTCGAATTATTAAACGTGGTATCAAAAAAGAAATCCTAACTCGTTACGATTGGTATCGGGATCAGCTTAACCGGGGATTGAAAACCCTCTGTGAGTTAGCTGAACTGCCAGAGAAAATCACAAGCTATGAAATTCGTAGGATATGGGGTGAACATGCCAAAGAAGAAGGCGTTGATGCATCCATAATTAAAGACAGCTACGGTCATCAGAAACAGGAAATGACCGATGGCTATACTAGACTGCATCCCGTTGATGTTATTGCAAATACCAATGAAATGCTTGTTACAGGTTTTGTAGACATATTTAATAATATTGATGTACCAGAAGCTAAAGCTCAACCAAAAAAGGCAAAGCCGAAGAAAAGCCCGCCTTCACTGCCTGCTTCGGCAGATAAGCTAAAGCAAAAATCTAAGAAAGAATCTTCAGGAAGTAAAGAGATTGGATTGGATACTCAAATAACCATTGCTGATGAAACATTATCAGTAGAGGATTATATACTGGAGCTACTACCTGATTATACAGATGGAGATGCAATCTTTATCAATAAGCTCACGATGAAAATTATTGCTACAACTGAATTGAAAAATGCAAGACAGGTGAAGGGATTGATTGAGGAGTTTTTGGAGAGGTAGTCTCAGTTGTTTCTGTATTTTGCTATAGACTTCATTAAATAAATGTCAAGTTTATTGCGCAAAAAACTTGACATATGTTATATTTGTAAAGTGAAAACAACTGAAATTATAAAACTGGCAATTGAAAATATCCCAGAAGGTACAACCTTTGGATATTCAGATCTTAATATTGATAAGTCTAACTATGTAGCTGCAGCAAAGGCAATAGAAAGATTAATTGTTGCTAAAAAGATAAAAAAGCTATCTAAAGGTGTTTTTTACAAACCAGAACAGTCGGTATTTGGAGAGCTCAAACCTAGTGATGAAGAGTTGCTTAAAAACTATCTTTATCAGGATAACAAACGGATAGCCTATTTAACTGGTACATTTCTTTATAATAGGATGGGATTGACTACTCAAGTTCCAGCACAATTTGTAATTGCGTGCAACTTAAAACGTATCTACATCAATACACAAAAGATTAAAGCAAAACCAGTTAAAAGTTATGTTGATGTAACAGAAGAAAATTATGAATTATTAGGCTTTTTAGATGCATTAAAGGATTGGAAAAAGATACCTGATTTAGACAAGACTTCAGGGATTGGAATATTGCTGTCATACTTGACAAGCATGAATAAGGAACAAAGAGACTTGTTAGTTACCTTAGCATTAAAATATCCTCCTCGTGTAATAGCCTTTCTAGGAGCTTTATTTGAAGAAAAAGGATTCGTTGATAAAATATCTGAGCTAAAAGCAAAGCTAAATCCATTATCCACATATAATTTCGGGATAAAACCGGTGGATTTACCAACAATTAAAAACTGGAATATAACATGAAGCTACATGATAATACTAAGCTATTCAATGAAGCAATTACGATTGCTTCAGAGTATAAAAAACTACCTGAGATTTATGTAGAGAAAGATTATTGGGTTACAGCTGCGTTATACGAGATCTTTACTCATGAAATTGGAAAGGAAACTATATTTAAAGGGGGCACTGCTTTGTCAAAATGCTTTAATCTAATAGAACGATTTTCAGAAGATATTGATCTGGTTGTATTACGCAATGAAAGCGAAACTGATAATCAGATGAAAAATAAACTTAAGAAAATAACAAAAGTAGTAAACCAGATAATGCCGGAAGTTTCTATTGAGGGGATAACAAACAAGAAAGGAATGATTCGGAAAACAGCTCATGATTATCAAAAAATATTTGAAGGAACCTTTGCCAGATAAGAAATATAATAATTTTGGAAGCAACCTGGTTAGGGCGATATGAACCATATAGCTCACAAAAGGTAAGTTCTTTTATTTACGAAATGATGATAGCTAATAACCAGCAGCAATTAGCTGATGAGTACAACATGAACCCTTTTGATGTTCTGGTTCTGGATGTAAAAAGAACAATATGTGAGAAGATAATGAGTCTTGTGAGATTTTCTTATACAGAAAATCCAATTGAAGATCTAAATAATAAGATTCGACATTGTTATGATATCAACCAATTACTAAAAAATGAGTCAGTAAATACGTTTGCTAACTCTGTGGAATTTGATAAAATGCTACTAATGGTTGCCAATGATGACAAACTAAGTTTCAAAAGCAATAATTCATGGCTGAATAATCACCCAAAAGACGCTTTGATCTTTAAGGATACTGATAAAATTTGGAATGAAATAGAAGATACATACAACGGTGATTTTAAGCAATTGGTATATGGTATTTTTCCTGAAGGCGAAGAAATCTTAGGGTCATTACAATGGGTTGCTAACCGCCTGAAATCCATCTCATGGGATATAAAGGTTTAATGATTTCATCGCTGAAAATTGCAAGGTAAATACCGGCAAATACCTGACATTATTGTTTATATACTAACTATAACTATCCGTAGCCATAAACCATCAAAAAATGGCTAAAGATAGATTCTAATCAATAAATATCATTGCAAAATGATCTTCGATAGCTTTAATTTCTTTACTAGTAAGCTCTTCAAAATCTTTCAGCCGTTTATTCTTTGATAACCGTCCCTCGTTTTGGTTAAGGAACTTTATCAATAAATCCACTTTTGTATCTGGCATTGAGATTATGGCGTCAATGTAATTTTTCATTTTGTCGTATTTTTCCAGAAAGTCTAGTTCACGAGGTATTATTGATTCAATAGTATCATTCACGCATTCGAATAAAAACTCTGCTTGTCTCGTTGCATCATAATAGCGATATAAGTCAATGGTCTCATTTAGCACTCTTACATTGTGATTTTCTGTTGCTTCCCATTCTATTAAATCTAAACGAGGAGAAGAATGTGCCTCCAGTACTTCCTGATATTCACCAATCCTGTCGAGAATTGCTGCTGAAACTGGAAAAATCATTTCTCTTTTTGTAAATCCCATTGCTATTAATAAATGGTGAATTAAATACCTGTGAATCCTCCCATTTCCATCAGATAGAGGATGGATGAAGTTAAAACCAAATGCAATCGTTGCTGCTGCTAATACAGGGTTGTAATCGCTATTAACTAATAAATTGGTTGACTTTATCAGTCCTTCAAGTAAGGAATCAAGATCATCAGCTTTTGCAGAAATGTGATCAGGAATAGGCTCAAAAGTTTCAATATCATGCTCTCCAACAAAACCTTGCTCTAGTCTGATTCCCATATGTTTTAATTTTTTTATGCCTATTAAAACGTCCTGAAGTCTTTCAATTTCTTTAATGGATAAAGGATTTTTCCCTGCCTGACCTATTATTTTACTCCAGTTTCTGGCTCTTATGTTAGGAGGGTTTTCACCTTCTATTGCAAAAGATGCTTTAGAATCTTTTAGCAATAAAAAAGCTGCAGTCCTTTTAATTAGACTTCTGCTCTTCCCCTGGAGGCCATCTTCAATTTTTTCAGATAAGGAAAGTGCAATAAAATCTTCTATTTTTTTTGTTCTTCTTACAGTAGGACAAAAATTATATGAACCAGGCAAGTTATTTTTAATACGATGTCTTGTCGAATTAATACTGGGGCCTGCATACTGATGCTTAGTATTTATAAGCTCAACATAAGTGCCTTTCTTCAGATCAGGCACGGATATCTTTTTTTGCATTAACCATTCATATAAGAACCATATTTTTCTGGAATATTGACTTGTTGGTTCTTTATTGATCAGTTCTTTTACTTTGTCCTTTTCTATATATTGAAAAAGCTTTTTTATAACGAAGAGATCTACACCCTCATACTTCAATGCGAAAATCAGATTATTTAATAATCCTTCTTTTGGGGCATGCCTTGTGGTAAACACATTCCACTTCGTGGTGCTATATTTTTGGTGTTTTTCTGTACATATAGATAATACATCTGGAATAGGACATAATTGTTTTGTTTCTTTCTTCAGGTGATCAATAATATATGCATAACCTACGAGATAACCTTCTTCTGGAAGTTCTCTCTCATGAAAAACTGTTACTTTTCGTGAAATATACTTACTCATAGCGTTTTTTATGAATTTCAATTACAAATATAGCATGAAAAACGATTACTTTATATGAATATTGATTATAAATTAGCCTTATGTATGAAATATAGTTACTTTTCTAAATAAGTCATTCCAAAATATGCATTTCATAAAGCAAGTGGCAACAATTGAAATTAAGGATGCAAGGCAAGTGAAAGGTTTGTCCTCCTT
The DNA here is from genome assembly GCA_002869425.1 of Marinilabiliales bacterium. Classification (GTDB taxonomy): domain Bacteria; phylum Bacteroidota; class Bacteroidia; order Bacteroidales; family BM523; genus BM523. The sequence goes on along the minus strand of PKSZ01000518.1, from coordinate 595 downwards.
CATTTCATTCCGGCGGATAAAATTGAGGAGTTTTTGGAGTCATAAAATTAATAGGACAAACAATTGATTTTAAGAAAATAACATTATATCTGTTCATGAAAAGTATTTGTTCACGATACGTGAACATTGAAATATTCTGAACAGATGAAGAGCTTATCCTAACTCATTTATTTATTGGATCTGTATTAATTTTCGCTGAATTAATTCTTTGTATTCCTCTTTCATTGCTTCTGGTAAAAAGCTATCATCGATAAATTTTATCCATTTAGGAAGTAATTTACCGTACTTTCGAAATATATTCTCAATTACTTTTTGATCTAAGCCGGCACTGGTCATTGCAATCTCAAAATCCTTTCGTTTTATCTTCTTCTTTTTACCATTAAGGTTCAGGGCGAGCTCTTCATCATCTCCTTCAACAACCAGCTCTGACGCAACTAAATCATATGCAGGACACAAATCATAGCTTAGATTATTTTTCAGAAGTGAGAAATTTTTCAAATGCATGTCATTGTTACCTGTGAGAAAACAAAATAGAACTAGCTCATAATAATCTGTTAGGTCTAATCCGGGATTGGCTGTGTACTTTTTAATAGCT
>PKSZ01000638.1 GCA_002869425.1 Marinilabiliales bacterium | reverse complement strand
TTGATAAAAAAGATGTAAATATTGATGTTGATTCTGATCTCTTAGTGATTTCAATGGACAAAGAAATTGAAAACGAAACACAAGAAGACAACTTCTTAAGAAGAGAATTTGGTTATACTAGTTTTAAGAGGACTTTCTCAATACCAGAAAGTGTAAGCCAGGAAAAAATCAACGCAAAATACAAAGACGGTGTATTGCAAATTCAACTTCCAAAAATGGAAGAAAAAATAAGCAAAGCGCCTAAACAAATAAAAATTTCATAGTGTAGGTTCGTTTTGGTCAATGAAAAAGCCGCAATTGCGGCTTTTTGTGTTTTTTGAAATTTTTCAATATACATGCTTATCTCCTGTCGAATTGAATAACCACAGGAATCATTATGAACATTCGCAGTATAATGTTGAAATATTTACAAAATACGGTAATCTTCTCTTTTCACCAAAGCGAAGTAATCATCCTCAATTGGGAGATATCCAAACTCGTAGCAAAAATAATAAACACTCCCCTTTTTTGTTGTATATATATGCGTATGATAATTGAAATTAAAACCCATCGATTCGAGTTTTGTTCTTTTAACTTTTGATTTTCCATTGGGAGTAAGACCATCCAGAATGCGCCTGTTCTTTCTCAGAATATTATTAATATTCCGAACATAATTATTGGTATCACTATTCAGTTTATTGTTAAATGTATTCCTGCACTGATCTGAGCAAAATTTCTTATCTGCCCTACCTGTAAATGAATCTCCACATTCTAAACATTTCCGTTCCATTTCTTTAAGTTTCTGTAAATATAGTAATTATCTAATTGCAATCGACAACAAACGAATAACAAACACAAGTAAATAATTATTAACCGACTTGTAAATACGATAGTCTCTTACTTTGCAATGTTGTTTTCGACGAACGGAAACGAAAGAATGTTAAACTTAAATTTTATATCATGAACACATTACGTAACAAAGTACAGTTAATTGGTAACTTAGGTAGTAACCCTGAAATTAAGGAGATTGGCGAAAACAAGATGTTGGCAAAATTAAGCCTTGCAACCACTGAGGTGTATAATAACAATGAAGGAAAATATATAAAAAAAACTTTATGGCACAGTCTTGTTGCATGGGGAAACACGGCAAAAATAGCTGAAAAACTATTAAAGAAAGGTGACGAAGTTGCCATAGAAGGCAAACTTGTAACAAGAAGTTATGAATCCAATTCCGGCGAAAGAAGATACATTACAGAGGTTATTGTAAATGACCTTTTGCTGCTAAGGAATAAACAAGCTGCTGCTTAGTAAAGTTTAAGGGCGATTATTCGAAATGAATATCGCCCCTTTTTCATTTTTACTCTTAGATTTGTATCCATAAAAACCAGTATATGATATTACTCGACCAACCTTACATTTCTGAATTTCTAAAAAGGACTATTAAAGAAAATAATCTTTCCGCTTTTGACTCTGGAAATGTTTTAAAAAAAGGAGAATTAAAGCTTCTAAATGAAAGTGAAGCAATCAACATAATGGCTAAAAATTCAGGAGAACGAATTTGTACAACTTCAGAAAATGCCATCACGTGGATTCATAAGAATCTGAACAGACCTTTAATTCACAAACATATCAATACATTTAAAGACAAAGTTGTCTTTAGAAAAGAAATAGAAAATTTGTTTCCAAAATTTTACTTCAAAGAAGTTTACCTGAGTGACTTAAAGAGCATGAAGCCGGCGAATCTACCAATGCCTTGCATTATTAAGCCTGCAGTTGGCTTTTTTAGCATGGGCGTTCACAAAGTTACATGCGCAGAAAACTGGGAAAAAACCATAGAGCTCATTCAAAAAGATGTAAAAAATATTCAGGACATTTACCCAGAACAGGTATTGAATACGGAAAGATTCATCATTGAAGAAGTAATTGAAGGTGATGAATTTGCATTTGATTCATATATCAACGAAAAGGGGGAAGCTATTATTCTGGGAATGATGAAACATGCGTTTGCCTCTGAAACCGATGTAAGCGACCGTCTATATATGGTTTCAAAAGATATCTTTTCAAAGAAACTCAATATCTTCAGGGAGTTTATTCAAAAAATTGCATTGCAAACCGGGATAAAAAACTTTTTGCTTCATACAGAAATAAGAATTGACAAAACAGGTGAAATAATTCCCATTGAAGTTAATCCTATGCGATTTGGTGCCTGGTGCACTTCTGCAGAGCTTACATGGAATGCTTTTAAAACCAATTCTTATTTAAATTTTCTTGAAAACAGAAATCCTGACTGGTCTCGAATTTTATCAGAAACAGATGAACATCTTTTCAGCCTTGTAATACTGGATAATAATACGGGTTACGCTTCAGAAGAAATTGAATATTTTGATTTTGACTTACTGTTACAGCAATTTGAAAACCCTATTGAAGTTAGAAAGATAGATTTTCGCAAATATCCCATATTTGGCATGGTATACTTAAAAACCAATAAAAGTAATCAAAAAGAATTGGAGACAATCTTAAAATCAAATCTTCGCGAATTCATCAAGTTGAAGTAAATCTGGATTATTATTTTATCATCTTATACGCATGAAATCCATTTTCATTGGATACCACTATGGTGTATAATCCAGATGGGAGATCTGCTGTATAGATTTCGGTTCTTGCATTAACATAATTCTGCTGAATTAACTCTCTCAGTAAATTATACAAACCGATAGTTAATTCCTCATGATTTTTACTTTCTATTACAATCCTATCATTAAATGGATTTGGAAAAACCTTCACATTCTCTAACTCAGCATCAGTTCTATCCCATATAGAATAAATAATATTCTCAGATCGTAACTCAACGGTTATATTGGATACGGTTCCTCCATTTGAAATTGTTATTTCAGGTTGTGCTCCCATCGTAAGTCCCGGCTTTTGTACATCCAGGTAATATGTTCCATCTGGTAGGTTATGATAAGCAAAAGCACCATTTTCATCGCTTAATGCAAAGGCAACAGGCTCATTAATACCATTATATAACAAAACACTAATGTTCTGAGCACCCAAATTTTTATTTCCACCTGCTCCAAACCAGTTATTGTTGTATATGAACGACTCATACACATCAATAGAGTCATATGTAACATTTCCATAAACAGAACCAGAACCACTTCCGGTGCCTGTTGAGCTTTGTAAAAAGATATCCAGATCAATAATCTCACCTGTAACAGGTAGTACATTTGAGTTTTGCCAATCCAAATGATTAACATAGAACGTCGGTAAAAATTCATCTGCTGTAGCAGGATTCGGAACAGCCATTAAGATGTAGTTTCCCACTTCAGCAATACTAAAGTCAAAAACACCATCATTAATATATTGAATATCAACCGGGAAATAGTACGAATCATTTTCGTAGAATAATAAAACAACCCCATCTGTCATCATTTCTGTTCCCTGATGAACCAAACCAGCAAGAGAAAAATAAACCGGTACCGAATCATTAACATTAATAATATCGCACCTACTGCATTCAATTGTATCACCATTAAAAAGCTGATAAGTTGTTAAACAAACTTCATAGTCACCTTGGTTAAAATACGTGTGCATTACGGCATCTGAAGTATCTGCAAGGATATTACCATCTCCAAAATTCCATGTCCATGCTATAACACTATCTCCTGCATAAGCCTGGAATCCATAGCAATTTGAGCAACCTGCATCATACATTGAAAAGCTGGTTTCGCAAGCAAATCCACCAGCAATTGAGATTGTTTCGCAATATGTTGCCTGACAAGCATCCTGAAAAGTTACAGTAAGACAAACATTGTAGGTTCCCACACCTGAAAAAGTATGTACCGGAGCTTCCTCCTGTGAATAAGTTCCATCACCAAAATCCCAGTTCCAATCTACGATTGTTCCCGACTGGATTGTATCTGTAAAATACATGCAATATGGACCACAATTCAAACTAACCGAATCTACTAGAAAGCTTACATCACACACATCAGCTGGTACCGTCAGCATATAACAATATTCACTAAAACAGCTATCTGCGGTTTCAATCTGCAAGCAAATGTTGTAATCGCCTGGAGAAGCATAAACATGAGCTGGATATTGTGATGTATCAAAATCACCATCTCCAAAATTCCATAACCAAGACACAATATCACCAACTGGAGTAGAATAATCTGTAAAAGTATACCTGTAACCATTATAGCTTGTGTCTCTTTCCGCAGAAAATAATGCATTGCAGGAGGTGTCTGGAATTGAATCAATCCATATGCTATCACAAAATGTATTGGTACAGCCTGTACTGGTTTCAATACTCAAACATACTTCATAATATCCTGGATTGTTTCCATAAGCATGTTCAGGATTGGGTTGGGTTGAACCAGTTCCATCTCCAAAGTCCCAATTCCAGAATATAATATCCATTGAATCAAGAGGTGAAAAGACATAACAATTATCTCCGCACCAGGCTTGCTGATAGGTAAATTCGGCAGAGCAAGTTACAGTGCTATCTGCATTAATCTGAATTCCACCACAATGAGTGTCTGTGCATGAAGAATCAGAAATGGTAATACACACTGTCTTTAAACCTGGTGTTGTAAAAACAACAGATGGGTTTTGCATTGTTGACGAAGCAGGAGTACCTCCGCTAAAAGACCAGTTCCAACTTGTAGGATTCCCTGTTGACAAATCTGTAAAGCTTACCTGTTCGTTTACAATTGCTGATGCAGGCCCCGTGTATAAAGCTTCACATGTTCCCGTTGAAGGAACCTGAATCAATTCACAATACTGGTCAGAACAACCATCTGCAGAATAAATGCTTAAACAAACATTATAATAACCCGGACTACTGAAAGTCCAGTTTGTATCTGGAGAAGAAACAATAGAATCTGCATAAATGGTATCAGGAGGAAAACCATCATTGAAATCCCAAACCCAATAACTTAAATCTGATGAAACAACAGAGCTATCAAAAAACGCATAACA
>PKSZ01000123.1 GCA_002869425.1 Marinilabiliales bacterium | reverse complement strand
CTATTCAGTTCAGGTTTAGAAAAACTATGCACACCTGTTGTTGAACCCCTTCTGGGTGCTATTGAATGGGATCAAAACGGTATGGATGGAGGATGGAACTCTGCCTGTCCGGAAGACGCATCAGCTCCCTGGTATGCTTATGGCCACACCTTTGCCGGATGTGTTGCTACCGCAACAGCTATGATCATGAAATACTATGAATTTCCAACACAAGGAACAGGTTCACATTCTTATGATGGGGGTGCTTATGGAATATTATCTGCAAATTTTGGTACAGCAACTTATGATTGGTCCCAAATGCCCGACAATACAGCAACAGCTGAAACAGCAGAGTTGATATATCATGTTGGCGTTTCCGTAGAAATGGAATACGGTCCTACCGGTTCGCTGGCATCATCTTATGATGCCGTTACTGCCTTAAAAACATATTTTAATTATCAAAGTTCTGCACAATTTGTTGTAAAAAGCAATTATACAGATACAGACTGGAAAGCCTTAATAAAAAATGAACTGGATAACCAAAGACCAACACTATACAGAGGAACAGGAGATGATGGGGGCCATGCCTTCGTTTGCGACGGATATGACGATCAGGATTATTTTCATTTCAACTGGGGATGGGGAGGAAGCGACAATGGATATTTTCTACTAACAAGCTTAACTCCTGGTGATTACAGCTTTACTGATGGTCAAATGGCAGGAATTGGAATTGAACCAGAAATTTCAAGTCCGGAATTGTCGTTCACTCAAAGCAATGTTTCCTGCAATGGAGGAAGCAACGGAAGCATTGATCTTAGTGTTTCAAGCGGAACAGCTCCATATTACTATGAATGGTCGAATGCAGCCACCACACAAGATTTATCTGGCTTATCTGCAGGATCATATACGGTAACTGTAACAGACAACAATTCACAAGCAACAACAGAAACCATAATCATTACAGAGCCAACAGCCCTTTCAATCACTGAAACTATCACAGACATTAGCTGTAATGGAGAATCTGATGGAAATATTAGCGTCAGCATTTCAGGAGGAACTGCAGATTACGAATACCTATGGTCAAATGAAGCAACTACAGACAATATAGCAGCCCTTTCATCCGGATCATATTCAGTTACTGTGACAGATGCAAACCTTTGTACTGCAACTGAAGATGCATACACGATTACTGAACCATCTGTTTTATCTTCCTCTTATACTTCAAGCAATGAAAGTTGTTTTGGTGCAAATGACGGATCCATTGATCTTACTGTTTCCGGTGGCACTCCTACCTATACTTATAACTGGTCAAATGGTGCAGAAACAGAAGATTTAAGCGAAATATCTGCCGGAACCTATTCGGTAACAATTACAGATGATAATGGCTGTTCAACAACAGAATCCAATATTTCAATTACAAGTCCTGCTGAAATTACAGCAGATCTTTCCGGAACCAACCTAAGCTGTAATGGTGGTAGCGAAGGAGCAGTAGATCTCACAGTAAACACAGGAGTAGAACCCTTTTTATTCGAATGGACAACAGGAGCAACAACTGAAGATATTGCAGGTCTGTCTGCTGCGGATTATACAGTTACGATCACAGACAACAATGCCTGCTCAATAACTAAAACAATTAGCATAACAGAGCCGACTGTTATTTCAGTTTCTGCAAATGTATCAGACATCACCTGTAATCAACAGGGATCAATTGACCTTACTGTTTCCGGTGGCACATCCGATTACTCATTCGACTGGTCCAATGGAGAAACTACAGAAGATATTTCTGAGCTATCCGAGGGCGACTATACGATTATTGTAACAGACGCAAATGGTTGTACGGCCAGCGACTTAATTACAGTTGAAACAGTTCCTGATATGGTAATTAGCGCAACGACTGTTAACCCAACAAACGAAACCAGCTCAGATGGATCAATTTCTTTATCCTTAAGTGGAGGAACCGCTCCGTACACATTTGAGTGGGGCTCAGGATATTCAGAGCCCGTTTATGAAAACCTTGGAAATGGTACTTACAGTGTTACTGCAACGGATGCCAGTGAGTGTACAGCTACAATGGAATACACATTACCTTCGTATACTATAACATTCAGTATTACTGACGGCACAAATCCAATATCAGGAGCATCTGTAAACTTTAATTCTGAAATAAAACTAAGCGATGAAAGTGGCAATGCTACATACAATCACATTCCAGTTGGAACAGGCGTTGAATATACCATAACAAAAACAGGATATAATTCCGTTAACAGCACGATTGATATTAGTCAGAATACAAATATTGATATCACATTGATAGATAGTAGAACTGCCATCAATTTAGCAGTCTCAGGTACTCCAGAAGCAAGTTCTGTAACTCTTATTTGGGATGGAAGTGGGGCTGATTATTACAATGTATGTTACTATATTTCAGGAACTAGTGATTATTTATTTTTAAATACATCGAATAGCCCATTTGTGATAAACAATCTTTCCCCAAATACGCAGTACAATGCCATGGTAAGATCGCGAATAAATGGGGAGTACACAGAATATTCAAGTATAATTTCATTTTCAACAGCAGATGGGGTTTCAAATATTGGGACAAATTTAAATTTATCAGGAACAGCAGAAGCTAATTCAGCAACGTTTACATGGGATGGTACTGGTGCTGAATATTATCAGTTGTGCTATTATGTTTCTGGTACTACTGACTATTATTACCTTAACGCAACTTCCAGTCCTTCTTCAATTTATAATTTGAACCCTAATACTAATTATGAATGCATGTTAAGAACCTCAAATGGTGGGCAGTTTTCAGAATACACTGATCCTGTTTCATTCACAACAAGTGATGGTTCACAAATAACCGCAAGTAATCTTGCTGTATCTGGAACTCCAGAAGCAAATTCCGTTACTCTTATTTGGGATGGTAGTGGTGCTGATTACTACCAAATTTGCTATTATATTTCTGGTACACCAGATTATGCATATCAAAACACGAATGGAAGCCCATTTACTGTTTATAACCTGAATCCCTCAACTCAATATGAATGCATGATTAGAACCAGAGGTGACAATCAGTATACTTCATTCTCAGAACCTATTAGTTTCACAACAGCCTCTGGCACTTCAATAATTCCTACAAATTTATCAGTTATTGGTAGCCCAGGAACAACAAATGTAACATTAACATGGGACGGCGATGGAGCAGATTTTTACAGTATTTGTTTTTATGAGGCTGGTACGTCAAATTATACATACAAAACAGCATATACCAAACCTCGCACAATAACAAATTTACAGCCAAACACCCAATATAATGCTAAAATAAGAGCCAGGAGTGGTAATCAATTTTCAATATTTTCTGAAACCATATCCTTCACTACAGCTTCCCTCAAAAATGCAAGTGACTTGTATTTGGTTAATCAAAAGGATAAACACAACTTCAATACAAGCATCTATCCAAACCCTTTTAATTATAACTTCAATTTTATTGTGAATAATGATTCAGAAACACAATCTTATTATTACTTAGTTGATTTATCTGGAAAGATTCTTGAAAGCTCAACTGTTCAAAACAATGAAGTTAATATTATTGGAGAAAACTTAATGCCTGGCATCTATTTCTTAGTAATATACAATGAATTTGGGATTAAAGAAACAAACAAGGTTATTAAAACCAAAAGATAATAACATACTATTTGGTAAAATATAATATAAGGCCGGAACTCCTATCATAAGTGGAATTCCGGCCTTATGCCAAAAAATAACAATTGTTTTAAATCTGTTATATTTTGTTCATTATCATTGATAACATTTCAAATAATTCTTTTTGCACTTCTTTACTCTTTGTTTGATTAATATTTTTCTTTTTTGAATTCAATACAAACGAAACAATATCCTTGGGATCTCTTGAATAATGTACCCAATTATCTTTGAACATTTTTTTATCAACTCCTAAAAACTGATCTCCAGCAAAAAAAGACACTGCTGGAGTTCCCATAACGGCAGCTTCCCGTGAAAATGTCCCGGCTCCTGTTAGTACTGCTATAGAATAATAACTTACATCAAGACCATTAAGTGGGCCATCTGGAATAAAAATCTGATCAGAAGCTTCAATATATTCTCTGTCTGACTCATACCGAGGCAAGTACAAGACATTTAATCCTTTTTGTAATAAAAGTTTTATTAGCTGCGGAACTATGCTTTTTCTACCTGGTGGAACATATGATGCTTTAATATTTTCTGGCCTTACTGTCACAAATTCAGAAAAAGGTATCTTTCTTAAAAATTCAGAATCAGGTATGTAATCTGCAATATAAATGTCTTCTTTAAAACCATCATATGTTATTAACTGATCTTTATTAATACCCATTCTAAACATTGCTTCCTTATCGATAGCAGATGGACTAACAACATATTTAGCAAACTTAGCATATAGCCAGTTCGGTGATATATCATTATCATCAAATACTAATGAGGTCTTCCCTTTAAACCAACTTGCAACAGGAGCTTCATAATTTGAACAAAAACTAAAATCAAAATCTTTAACATTTGATAAAAGTTTGAGTTCTCTTGATACCAAACTCCACACCTTTGACAATCGTTTTCGACCTCCATGCTTACCAAAAACTCTAAAAGACAAGTCATTCCTTTGTAAGAGCTTTACTGTCTCAACAAATTCTCTTGCTGTAAGATCAACATTATATCCTTCTCTCTGAAAGTGTTTGATTAATGGCAAAAAGAAGTTTACATGTGGTGGATTTGTAAAATCAAACCAGATTTTTTGAGCCCGATGCATCTTATTCTTCGTACTTAGCAATTATAGTTTTTCCTGCATAGACCTGCTCTCCTTCCCTAACCATTATTTCACAATTTCGTGGTATAATAAGATCTGCTTGCGACCCCCAGCGAATTTTACCAAATATTTCTCCCCGATTAAGTTTGGTACCTACTTCAGACATAACAATACAACGGTTTACGCCCCTAGCAGCTATCTGCACCACACCTACCATAAT
>PKSZ01000501.1 GCA_002869425.1 Marinilabiliales bacterium | reverse complement strand
TTGGGAAAGCAGATTGGATACTTTTACACTAATGAAACCTTGCCTGGTACTGAATCACAATACAAATGATAAAGAAATTTTCATTCAGGATAAGATGAACAATATTTATCTTATCAATAGTTCGGGAAGAATCTTATGGAAAATAAAGCTTGATCAGCCTATAATTGGAGATGTATATCAAGTGGATTTTTATAAAAATAATAAGTTGCAATTATTGTTTAACACGCAAGATAAGATGCATTTATTGGATAGGAACGGGAACTATGTTGAAAGATATCCTATTCGTTTCAGATCTGAAGCAACCAACGGAATTGCTCTTTTTGATTATGAGCAGAATAGGAATTACAGGATATTTGTTGCTTGTAGGAATAAGAAGATTTATGCTTATGATATTGAAGGAAATGTCATTGATGGTTGGGATTTTGAAAAATCAGATAACCTTGTGCACAATCCGGTACAGCATTTTAGGGTAGGAGACAAAGATTATATTGTATTTTCAGACAGTTTGAAAACCTATATGTTGGATAGAAGAGGAAATGCACGTGTTAAGCTGAAGAAACAATTTGCCAGGGCAAAGCATAGCACATTTAGCATTGAAGGAAGTGGAGATAAAGCCAGACTGGTAACAACAGATACGTTGGGGAATATCTGTTATGTTTATTTTAATGGTGAAGTGAAGACCAAAACAGTAGGTGAGTATTCATCAAATCATTTCTTTGATTATAAGGATCTAGATTCGGATGGAATAAATGATTTCATTTTTGTTGATGGGAAATATCTCACGGTCATAAAATCAAATGGAGATGAAATGATCAAGCATGAGTTTTCAGAAGAGCTTTCAGATCAGAGTGTATTTTATATTTTCCCTGGAAATTACAGAAAATTAGGTGTTACACTACGCACAGCCAATGAGATTTATTTATTCAATAGTGACGGATCTGTTTATGATGGTTTTCCACTTGAAGGCCTTACCAAGTTTAGTATTGGCCACTTAAGTGCAGAGACTACAAAGTTCAATTTAATAGTAGGTAGTGAAGATGGATTTCTATATAATTATGAGGTTCAGGAATAAGTAAGCAACATTTTACTTAAATTTGCTGTCTAAGTATAAGTTAAAGAAATTAATATAGCAAAAAAGGCATTAAATTATTGTTATGAGAAAATCTGGAAATAAAGGCTTAATACTCTTAGTGGCCGTAGTGTCTGGACTTTTTATTTTTCAGTCATGTCTGAAAGATAAGTTCGACTTCGATAAATTATCAACCGATGCAACATGGGCACCCAGCCTGGCCGTCCCGGTGGCTCATGGGATATTAAACGTCTACGATATTGTTAGTGACTTTGATTCAACCGGACTAATCAACTTCGATGATGAAGGCTTGGTTTATCTGGAGTATGATAAAAAAGTTGCTTCTCTTCGGGGGGCCGATTTGATTGATGTTCCAGATCAGACTTTCAATTACGTTTTTGCCGGATCAAATGCTGATCCTTTTTCCGGAGGTAGTACAAATATGGTAAGTCAGACTTTATCCAGCTTCGATGTGAATGATCAGGAGCGGCTTGATAGTATAGTTTTTAAAGGGAGTACAAAATTAATAATTGATGTATCCTCAACTTTCTTACATGAAGGAACACTGGTTATTAGTTTTCCAGAGTTGAAAAAGAATGGAACTTCTTACTCAAAAACGGTTAATATTAATACTACATCAGGAGGATTTGTATATCATGGAGAGTACATAGACTTAGATGGATACTCACTGGATTTATCAAATTTAGGAATTGATACCAATAAAGTACTGATCAATTATGATCTTACCTTGTACGATTCAGGCTCAAATACAATTAATCCATCCAATTATACTTTAATCTCCACTTCATTTTCCAATATTGAGTTTAAGGCAATGTATGGATATATAGGATATCGCGAGCTTGATATGCCAATGGATTCTTTGCATATTGATATGTTTGATAATGAATTTGATGGCGCAATATATTTCAGGAATCCTCAGTTTAAGATTTACACCAATAATAGTTATGGTTTACCAATAAAATTTGGATTTACAACCCTTGAATCTTACTCAACTATTTATGAAACCAATATTGATGTTGTCGGTACAGATATTCCAATGGCGGGAACAAATCCGCAATTGCTGGCATATCCTACGCTTAATCAGGTAGGAGAGTCAAAACTTGATAGTATAACACTTGATGGTAACAACTCAAATATTGACCAGGTAGTATCGAATTTTCCAAAGTACATTTACTTCGCTGTGGATGCTGCAGCCAACTTTGACGATACATATACGAACTCTAATTTTGCTTTGGATACCAGTCATTTTGATGTGGATATAAATGTGCAGTTACCATTGTGGGGTAATGCCAGATATTTCCGATTGGCAGATACTGTTGATGCAGATATGCATGAGGTTGTAGATAGCAATGAAATTATTGATCAGCTCATTTTTAGAATGATATCGCTTAACGGAATGCCATTCGAAGCTGCAATCCAGGGTTATTTTGTTGATTCTCTATATAATGTGATCGATAGTTTAATCACCACAGACGATCAATATATTATTGAATCTGGTGTGATTGATTCAGAGACAGATAGAGTGGATCAGGCTACAGGAACAACCATGAAAATATCCGATTTTATTTATCCGGCAGAAAGGATAGCAAAATTGCAGGATGTACGGTATGTTATTTTTCGTTCTAGAGCATATACCACTAATTGGGCAAACTCTCAGAATATAAAGATATACTCAGATTATACAATTCAGTTAAAGCTAGGTCTGAGAATCGATGCAGAAATTTCTACATCAGATAATCTGGATTTTTAATTTGTATTACGGATAAAAAAGAAGATGATGAAAAAACTAATTATAATATTATTTGCAATTTTTATTTTCCCGTCTGTATTACTTGCGCAGCAGAGCAATACTATGTTTTATATGCATAAGGTACCGCAATCGAATTTTGTGAATCCTGCTATAAGATCTGAGTGTAAAGTTCATGTTGGTGGTGCTATAGTACCTTTTTTTGGTCAGGTTTTTTTGCCTGTTCACATTAACTATAGTAATAATTCTTTTGGCTATAGTGATATTTTCCGCTATGGAACAGGTGCGTATAGCGATTCGTTGGTTCATCCTTTCCACCCCAATGCATATGAGAGTGGCTTCACGCAAGAGTTTCTGGATAGGATGAGACAACAAAATTTTATCAATTTTGAAATGCACTTGAACTTATTGAATCTGGGAATCAATATAAAAGACTATTATCTCACATTTAATATTACAGAAAAGGCCGATGCTCGTTTTGGTTTTTCGAAAGATTTTATTGAATTTCTAGCTAAGGGTAATCAAGATGCTTATGGAAGAACCCTTAATATGGGCTGGTTAGGATTGAATGCCAAACATTATAGAGAATATTCACTAGGTGCACAAAGGAAGTTTGGAGATAAACTACATGCAGGAGCTCATGTAAAATGGTTGTTTGGTAAAGCAAATCTTCAAACTACAAAAAATGATATTAAGCTAAGAACCAATCCTATATCATGGTCATGGATGCTTGAAACGGATATGCAAATGTCAACATCTTCACCGTTTTTTGATGTGACCAATTATTATTATGACTATGAGACAGATTCATTGGTTTTTGAAACGGATTCTACATTGGATGTTGAGATTCAGGATTATATGCTGAATAGAAAAAACTATGGTTTTGCTTTGGATTTGGGCGCAATATATGATCTAACAGATCGTATTAGTATTCATGCAAGTTTGCTTGATCTTGGCTTCATTCGATGGAGAGACCATCCGGAAACATTTACATCTCAGTGTAGATTTACTTTCCATGGTTTAAGTATCAATTAGTGGTACGAAGATCAGGATGCAAAAATTGATAGTATTTACAGTGATTCATTGATGCATTTATTTGAGCCGGTTCAAAATCAAGATCCTTATAATACATGGCTTACTGCTAAGGTTAATGTGGGTGGTACCTACCAATTACATGAAAAACTTACAGTAGGAGGATTGTATCATGCTCAGATTTATAACAATTCTATTCATTCTGCAGTAATTCTTTCTGCCAATTCAAATATCACAAATTGGCTCAGTGCAAGCCTGAATTATTCCATTATCAATAATACCTATACAAATGTAGGATTGGGATTGTATATACGGGGTTCAATTTTCCAATTTTTCTTTATTACGGATAATGTTATGGCACCGTTTTTACCTGAAAAGACAAGAAATATAAATTTCAGAATGGGATCGAACCTTGCATTTGGTTGTAAGAAAAAAGAGGAAAAGGTAATGTTCTAATAGTGATGAATTGTCAGGTGCTTTGAGAGTTCTCAATTAAATAGTAATTTCGCCGGTAAAGCGTTTTTAATGGGTTTTATCAGATTTGTTTTAATAGTACTGGTTATTTATTTTCTTGGCTTATTGTTTGTCAGATACATAATGCCTTGGCTAATCAGTCGTTTAATTAGGAAAACATTTGGTGATGCAGCTTCGGGGGATAATCGATCTAATAAGGGAAGTAAAAAAGAGGGAGATGTGAATATGAAAAATAACAGTAAGGCCTCCAAAAAATTTATTGGTGATGATGAGGGAGAGTATGTTTCCTTTGAAGAAGTGGACGAATAATGAAAGCAATACGGAAAATCATAGTCAGTCTTTTTGGAATTAAGGGATATATTAAGCTTGTGAGCCAATCGTATTTAATGATGGTGCGAAATGGTATGCTAAAAAGGAAATATCCGGAATTGTTTTTTTTGAAGGAAATGATTCAACCAGGAGATGTATGTATTGATATTGGAGCCAATCTCGGTTATTATTCTACTTTTATGATAAAGTATGCAGGAGTGAAGGGCGAAGTTCATGCTGTAGAGCCAATTCCCTTATTTGCAGAGGTTTGGAAAAGGAATGTAAAATATAGTAAATATGATAATCTTTATTTACATCCTTTCGCTTTAGGAGATGAAGAAAAG
>PKSZ01000301.1:763-5767 GCA_002869425.1 Marinilabiliales bacterium | reverse complement strand
TTATTAAAACTGGAAACGGATATATACATAAGAGAATCCAGGTTAGTATTATTGGTAGCAAGCCGCTTTAATGTACCAAAATCAAAAAACTGACCTACTTTCAATTCCTCGGATAAGGTTTTTATTGCAGATATATAAGAAATAACGGAACCTGTTTTATTATACATGTTCAGATAACCAAGATCTGCACCAAATACCCCAAGATTTAATGCTCTTTTAAAAGAAGTATTTAATCCATCAACATTATCTGTTTTATTCAAATATGCCTGCGAGAAAGGTACTCCGGAACTTTTTATCAGTGCCGCCATCTCAATTGGAGAAGAAACATTCTCGACAATGTCTTCAATTACTTCCTCTGACACCACTAAAGGTGTTTCTTCGAACAGGGAATCAGGCACCTCAAATTCATCACCAGAACCATTTCCCCCATCTGAAGCACAAGAAACCAAAAAGCCCCCAAGAGCCAGAAAATAGAAAAAACGTTTTACCATAGTACTTCACATTTTTATTCAAACGTAAAGTTACAAAAATAAATATTGTTGGGAAATATTACTTGGATTTAATTAATCCTGCCAGATTAATTTTTCCAGATAAGTTTAAAAGACGCTCAAGGTATCTGTAATATAGTGCTATATACAATACGATGGTCATGATCCATATAATAATCATATTAAACCAAAAAGTATCATACAAATTACCCATAAAGTGTTTCTGCGGAGCATAAAAATGAGACCTAAAGCTCAGATATGCAGACATATCTGGATCTTGATAAATTGGGTCAACTTGTTGAATCAACTGGTCTTTATACTGAAGAATTTTATGTTTCTCATAAACCTTTTTGACTATATCAGAAACACTCTCATTAAAATAATCATTTTTTAAGCGATTATACTGATCCTTGTCTGTTGATAGAAAGTATCCAATAAGTTTTTCCTTTTCAGTATTTGCATCCTGAAACATCTTGCTATAGTATTTATCCAGATTTTTCACATAATCTTTCGTCTGATAGACCACAAATTTATTGATTGAATCCCGTATTAATTTATCATGAAATTCAAATGGTACATCCTTAACCCTTTGCATCTCCAGGCCTAATTCATGTCTCAATAAAGCAAGGTTTTCCTCAACTATATTTTTGGTTTCAACACTGTTAGAGTCCAAGACTTCTAATATTTCATTTAATTTATCTGTCAGTTTTGGTAAATACCAAACCTGCTTAAAGTCTGCCTGACTCTCTCGTTTTTCTATATCATAAAATGTTTTCTCAAAATTATTGTCCTTATACTGTGTTACCATTAAACCCTCATATGCCCATTTTGAAGCCATAAATTCTGCTATAAAAGGCACCTTATCCACACTACCAATAGAACGATTTAACTTATCGAAACTAAACATTGCACCACCGAGTATCATCTGAGGAATCAGCAACAAGGGGATGATTATGTAGATCGTGATAACCGAATTAAATGAAGCCGAAATATTCAACCCCATCATATTGGCAAATGCTGCCACCGAAAAGAGTGCAAAAAAGTATTTTAGCATCATTCCATCTACTCCGAGCACAAAATTTCCTACCAAAACAAAAAGGAAAGACTGAATTGCAGATAGCACGAACAAAATCATAATTTTTGAAAAGAGATATGCTGAACGACTCAGATTGAGAAATGCTTCACGTTTTAATATTTTTCGATCTCTGAAAATTTCTTCTGCACTAACCGTTAAACCCAGAAACAAAGCAACTACAATGGACATAAAAATATACGGAGGTATATTTTCATTGTCCCTGAAAATATATTCCGAAGAATTCGGATCGGCAATATATCGAATAATATAACTTAATATAAAGGCAAGAATCGGTGATTCCAGCAAGTTCAATGCAATATATTGAGTATTGCTTATCTTTGACAGGAAGTCTCGAATAGTATATATTTTAAGTTGACGAAACCATCCTGGAATATCCAATGTAGATGGTGGTGCTTCTTCGATATCATCCATCTTCTCCACAGGGATAGTACTGCCACAATACTCTTCCCACTTTTCAGGCGTTACCTTACGACTATCAGTATAATTACCAAATTCGTCAACTACTTTCGCCTCAATGATATTAAAGATCAACTCAGGGTTAACATTACCACAAGTGGGGCATTCTCCCACATCACTATTAATCTGGGCGTCAGCTCTCTTAAAATACATCACCGCTTCAACAGGATTTCCATAATACACAAGATACCCTCCTGTATCCAGTATTATCATCCTATCAAACATTTTATAGATCTCGGATGATGGCTGATTAATTACAACAAATATCAACTTCCCTTTCAAGGATAATTCCCTGAGGAGGTCCATAACATTTTCAGAATCCCTCGATGATAAACCAGAAGTTGGTTCATCAACAAATAATATTGATGGTTCCCTTATTAATTCCAGTGCTATATTCAACCTCTTCCTCTGTCCACCACTGATGGTCTTCTTCATAGGTGAGCCCACTTTCAGATCTTTCCGATCATAAAGTCCGAGGTTACTCAAGGTTTTATTTACCCGCTGTACAATTTCTTCTTCAGGTAAATCCTTAAAACAAAGCTTGGCATTGTAATAAAGATTCTGAAAAACTGTAAGCTCTTCTATTAACAAATCGTCCTGAGGAATATAACCAATTACACCTTCCAGGTTCTCCTTTTCTGTATGTAAATTGATACCATTAATGACAACACTCCCCTGAGAGGGCGATTCAATTCCGCAAAGCACATTTAAAAGAGTTGTTTTTCCAGCCCCACTGGCTCCCATTATTCCCACCAATCTACCATGAGATTCGGAGAGATTAATATTTCTCAATCCAATATTTCCATTTGGAAAATGAAAATTCAGATCATTTACATTAAATGATACTTTGTTTTCAGATGTATCAGCAAGAAAACGCGATACAACATCACTATAATAAATTGGTTTTCCTTTGGGTAATTTTACAGTACTACCATTGGCAAACAGATATATACTTCTTTTATCAATTACAAGCCCATTAAGAAACAAGTCTTCTTCACCAGAATAACGGAGAAAATACAGATCCACACTATCGATATGAAGGATAAAAATATCTTTATCCAGTTTCTCTGTAATAATGTGCTTACACTGTTTAAACTCTTCGTCCTTGTCATTGATGATCAATAGTGCCGGATCGTCCATTTTATGTGGATCGTCATTCAGCACAAAAGATTCAATACCTGTGAACTCTTCCTTGGAAATTTTAAATACCTCAGCAACAGTATTTATGATTGCCATTCTTTGTTCTGTGAACTTTTTATCGGTATTAACCAGTTCAAACAAACGAACCAGAACAACAACTTTCTGATTTTGTGTAAGTGTCTTATTAATCTTTTTACAAAGACCAAGTATCCGAACAGAGTCTTTTACAGAGGTTAACTTCGGCTTTTTCTCTTCACCCTTTTCATCAAGTTTGTCCTCTTTTTTAATTACAGGGCCTGCTTTTTTATCAAAAAGAGCGAGATATTCTTCAACAGCATCATCACTTAACTGTTGCTTAAGAAAATTCTTAACGAAATTTCTTTCAGTTTCCTCAACGCCATCATCCTGCTTAGCAGTGATGGCAAAGAGCTGCATAAATGCTTTGAGAATTTCTTCACTCATTTAAAGCTGATTTAATCCAATGAATAGCTAATCTGTTCAAAAGGAACTTCCACAATGTCAGCATACTCCTCACCTGCCTCTTCCATATCTTCATCATCTTCAGGATAGTACCATCGTACAGTTACATCATGTCCCTCTTCAACCATTTCTTCCAGATTCAACAAAACATCAAGCAATAATTTTGATGATGCTGTATTGAAATATGAAAGTTTAAAATCAAATATTGTCTTTTCCAGCGGATCTTCCGCATACGCCGCCATCCATTCAAGGATGGGTTCAAAAAATGCAGCAACATCCTCTGGTAGTGATCTTCCGGTTATTTGAAACAACCCGTTTTCCTTGTCCAGTATTACACCTGGAGTATCGTCTGTACCTGAAATTTTTATTGTTTGCATAACTATAATATTTTATTTTCTGGTAATTGTTGAAATTAGTATAAAGAAAGATGCGTTTTCATTGACTGGAAGAAAATGAACATCCAATGGCTGACCTGTTTTTCTTACAATATCAATAAAACCAAGACCTGCTCCACCTTTTTCTGAGAGCCGTCCTTCTTTTATCTGTTTCTTATACAATAATTTTAACTCGTCTTTATTCAAGCTGTTGATATGGTCGATAAATTCTCTCAAATGTTCAACCTTGGTATTATCTATTACATTCCCGGTAGTAACTTTATACATATCATCACCCCGGCTCACCATAAAAATACCCCGACCCTCAAGCGGATCATTTAAAACCGTTGAATTCTCTGCATGCTTACTAATATTCTGTAAGCATTCTACCATAACATGAAAAACCTTCCGTTGAACACCACTAGGCTCATCTTCTTTTTCCATACTAGCCTCTGTAAGAGAAGTGAAAGCCTTGGTAATCTGATGTGTTATTTCACCTTCATACACAAGATTAATCTCATTCAGCTTCATGGTTTTGTAAAAGTCATATACAAACTCTAAAAAACCATGCTTTGTATTTGTTGTATCCATTTCCAACAATATATTAAATTAAAACTCAATACCAATCAAAAGCACATCATCAATTTGCTTACAATCGCCCTTCCATTTCTTAAAATCTCTTGCAAAGAAACCATTAAATTTTGAAATAGGCCAATCTGAATTCTCTGTTAATGCTTCACGAATTCTTTTTGCCATATATTTTCTTTTGCTAGGACCACCTATTTGGTCTGGCAAACCATCACTAAAGAAGAAAATTTGGTCACCTTCAACAATATCAATTTCATGTGTTACAAAATCTTTTTCTTTTTTCTTTCCTAGTGGAATCCCACCAATCGCCTTGGGATTTCCTTTAAATTGCTCAAGTTTTCCATCCCGAACCAGGTACAGCGGTCTGTGTGCTCCAGCATAT
>PKSZ01000301.1:0-754 GCA_002869425.1 Marinilabiliales bacterium | reverse complement strand
CCAGCATATTCTATTTTTTTCTTATTCTCACTTATTTTAACCAAGGCAATATCCATTCCGTCTCTAGCACTGGCATCCTCCTGATCCTGTTTCAATGTTGAACGAACATTGGCATGAAGCAAATCGAGAACTTGTCCTGCCGTTAACACACGATCATGGTCAACAATATTATTCAAGATAAAATAGCCAATAAAAGAAAGCAAGGCGCCTGGTACACCATGACCTGTACAGTCTACAGCAGCGATATATACGACTCCATTTCTTTCAAAAAACCATGGAAAATCACCACTAATCACATCTCTTGGCTTATAAAAAATAAAAGATTTGGGTAGAAACTTTTGAATGTGCTTGGTCTCAGGCAAAATACTGGTTTGAATTCTTTGAGCATAATTGATACTATCCTCAATTTTCTTATTCTTATCCTGTATTTCCAGCTCAATCTGCTTCCTTTCGGTAATATCGTGTGCTACAAACAAGATAGTTTCAACCCATCCTTCTTCATTAAACTCAGGAATTGCATTTACTTGCATAATTCTTTCACCTATTGGTGTTGGAAAGGTAATTTCCTCGGTGATTTTTTTGGCTGTATCTGAAATCCTTTCAATAATTTCATCAAATTCACCGATCACCTTGTTGTTGAATCCTGCTTCTCTGTAATCCTGCTTGTTAATTGCTACTGCTTCCAATCCTGTATATTGCTCTACCATTGGATTTGCATAAAAGACTTTCCTATTCAATCCAATTCGGATGATCA
>PKSZ01000299.1 GCA_002869425.1 Marinilabiliales bacterium | reverse complement strand
TTATTTTGAAGGTAATATAGAGAATCTTAGTAAAATAAGAACGGAATTAAAAGGAAATACATTAAATATATATGCTCCTAAATTAAGAAAAAGCAAAAAAACGACCATCATACATTTGACAGTTGATAAATTACATAGTTTGAAAACCTATGGATCTGTTAAAATTGAAACATTTGCCAATATCAATTTATCATCAACAGATATTACTTTAAGTAAAGAAAGCAGTTTGGAATTATTTGTAACATCTAATCATTTCAGGTGCAATTTATATGGCGATGCTCCGGTAATAATTGCAGGAGATATTAAGGAATTAGACCTTAATGTTTATGGAAACACATCACTTAAGCTAGAGCTTGAAACAAAATCTTTATCCTGCAATATTTATGATTTCAGCAGTATTGAAATCACAGACAAGTCAACCATATATCATACACAAGTAACTGACTATAGTGCTATGCAAAGTATAAACGAACCTGCAAAAGCTTCGATCAGAAAAAACAGCGAAGTATGTTTCTACGTGCTTCGGGACTAAGATTCAACTTCAAGAGAATCTGATATTTCCAAACTATCCTCAACGCTTAGCGTATCCTTATTCACAATAGTATTTGAATCTGCAGGTATAACAACAGGCTTCTCCGCCTTGTATTTCTCAGGTAATAAAATAAAGTTTACATCATGGTAATCAATAACATACCTTGTTTTTTTATTTCTAAAAACAATAACAGCAACTTCATCTTCAGGCATATGGAAAAATACATTTTGAAAACCATGCCACCACCCTCTGTGGTATATTAGTTTGCTTCCATCTTTCCTGAATTTAAGTCTCCAACCAAAACCATAATTTTTTGTAGACCTCCTCTTCGGACTTCCTTTCTCAAAGGCTTCTTCCTGCGTTTTTTCACTCACCAGTATATGTTTACAAAGCGCCATGTGCCATTTAAATAGATCTGATGTTGTGGTATAAATACCCTTATCCCCATACACATAATCTGCAAAATTATCTTCAGCTTCTTTTTTTCTATATAAATAACCCGTTGCCAATTTCCTCTTTTTGTAAACTGAATCCGGATAATAAAAAAATGTATTTCTCATTCCGAGGGTGTCAAAAATATTTTTTGTTACAAAATCTGTAAAACCAATGCCACTAGCCTTATCAACAATTGCAGCCAAAATAGCATAATTTGTATTGTTATACTCAAATCTTTTATTGGGAGGTGCATACCACATTGGATGATATGCACTTAATGAATCAATGACATCAAAATAATTGATTGGAATTTTCTCGCCTTTCAACAAGTTATCAAAAAAATAAATATAGTTTGGCAATCCAGATCTATGGCTTAGTAACATTCTTATTGAGATACCATGATAGGGAAATTGGGGAAAGTACATTTGAATACTGTCTTCATATGATAATTTACCTTCTTCTTTCAACATCATAACAGCCATAGCTGTAAATTGTTTGGAAATAGATGCAAGTTGGAAGGATGTATTCGCTGTATTCGTGTCCTTTCTTGAATAATTGGCATATCCAAATGATTCCTGATATATAACGACTCCCTTTTGTGCTATTAAAACATTGCCATTCATTAGATTACGCTTATGCAAACTATCGAAATATGCATGTAGAAGTTTCTTCTTATGTTCGATATTAAGGGATGCAACAAGAGAATCGATACTGTCTGTTTTCACTACAGGCTTACTAACTTCTTTAACTTCATTTTGACATGAGAACAAACACAAAACAACACAAAAACATAACAGTGTATTTAACACTATCCTACCAATCCAATATCTCATCAATTTCATTTTGTTTGTAATTTCCTTTCTCAACAATTGTTTTTAATGCCTTTATGGAATTAAAAGGTCCTGATACCATGAACATTTCCAATATCCAATCAGGATATTCACCTCCAGGATCACCTTTCAACCAATATAATAATTCTATTTTTCCTGGCTGAATTTGTTTTATTTCCCACTTGATCATAGAATAATTAACCCTAACCATTCCCTCCTTTTCAGGTATTTCATCCTTTAATGTTACAGCTGTAATTTCAACAGAATGATTGTTTTTATTTATTCCTGCTTTGATATGAAAAACCATATCTCTATCTGAGACTGGCCAAGGAACATTTGTTACTAAATAATAAACCTTATCGATCTTGCTGTTCTCTCTTATCAAATTGGAAACAGAACATTCATAAACCCAATTCGTATATTTTGAGACATCAAGTATGGCTGCTGTAATTTCTGAAATTTCACAATTCATTATGGCTGAAGCTTTCACTTCCTTAATCCTTGAAGAAGAATTGTTTTTTGTATGAACAACAATTCCACTTTCATTCTTACTCATTTTCCAATTGTCATCATGTCCAAAGGAATACATTGAAAAACAAATGACTAGAAAAAGAAAAGAAATTGATCTCATTTCAATTCAATATAAAAATCTGCAATTACTGAATTTATCTCTGGTCTGTTATCAACAATACTTCCATTAATACTCTCTAGTTTTACACTTACTTTACATACAGAATCCTCCATAATGGCTAAACTTCTGTTATCAGGCAGAGCACCTGGAGCATTTTTACTCCACAATTCATTTACCCATTCTTCAATATTTAAAAGCATTGTATCATTCAATATATTTACTTTCACATCTCCACTATTGCCATCAAATGAAATATTAATATCCAAACTATCACACTGATAATTTCGATTGTATAATTTTTTTTCTTTCAGGTAGAAATAATCAGAATAATGAATGAGATAATCTATTCCATGTACATTATGAATATCCGGAGAATTACTAGTTGAGTAATAAGAGAAATTATCCTGTTGATTTTCTTCATAATCCCAGGCATAAACAAAATCAATACCCATTTTTTCAGTTAATTGTACATAATCCTGTGTGTAAACTGTATCAAAAATTAATGAGTCAACAGGCTCTTTAAAATACTTCTGTAATACATCTCGTCCATGCATTTCTACTAAGTATTGATTAATTGAGCTGATATCAGCACAGTCTTTAAAATCTATTTCTTTAAATTCACCTATTACGTATCCGTTTTGAATTAATTTATTATTCTCAAGCAGCTGATCCAGTCTTTGCAACTGTGCATTTTTAGATATGGAAAAAGCACTCCATGGCCCCAATAAACTTAGCAAAACGATAACAAAGAGAGATATTGGAATAATCCTGATTTTTCTTTGCTTGGTTATCATTTGAAATATAGCAATCATCAATAACCAAATAGCGATTAGGATTACATAATACCTGTTTTCCGTCACCCCATATTCATTGATACGCCTGGATATAGCAGCAAAAAGCATAATGGCAAGCGGAAATAAAGCCCAATAAAAAATACTTGAATAGATTCTGATCCATCTGTATTCAATACTGAAGCGAATGGGATAAACAAGTAAAAGGCTAAAAACGCCTACAACAGAAAGACTTATCACCAAATATGACACCCAACCAGTCGGCCATTCCCAGTTAACTAAGATTTTACCTGCATACATATACAATATGATAATATATATGGATACAAGTGGCAAGAGAACAAATTGCGTAAAAATTTTCAAACCTTTAGGGTATACATAATATTGTTTACTAGCAGAACGAGGAATACCGGATAGAAAAAAGAGACTATTGAAAACGCCCGCAATTATCACAAATAAATATCCGTAAAGTTCTTCTTCTATTTCAACATTAAAAAGATTATCTATAGCCAACAATGCCAATGCAAGACCTGCAAATAATACAAATGAATACAATCCTGATAACAATAACCTTAAAAACAGCTCCTTATTATAGTTCCAGAATTGCTCTTCAGAGCTATTCTTCAAAAACGGGGCAAACGACACACTCAGGTGTGTAGAAAAAATCAGTAAAATTATTGTCAAAACATTTCTGTGAACATATTTTTCCGGAAGCAGAAAAAAGAAAACGATAGATATTATAACTGCAGCCGTCAGAAGAAAAAATTTGAGCAATTTTGATTTTATGTTTTCCGTATATAAGCTTACTGATAAAATCAAAGGCAATGTAAAAACAGATGTGATCAGAAACCTGGAAAGAATATCGTCAGATTGCGAAAAAGACACATCTGCAATTATCAGGCAAGCTGATATTGAACCGATAACTACAACCAATACTTCCAGCGGAAATCTTTTGATTGTTGATATCAAACCAGTGCTTATTGCCTGAAGTGAAAAAAATGCCATTTATTCTGAATAGATTAAATTCCTGAATTTTGCCCAACCATATACTACTTCATTTAAATCTTTGATACGGTTATCGATATTTTCATTGCCATTTCGGATATTGAGGTGAATTCCATTTTTAAGCATGTAATTTGTGATTCCAAAAGTATAAAACAACTTACTTACTGTTTTATCGCCATATCCTGGGTTAAGCCAAGCCATATCTATTTTGTAGCCATTTTTGATAAAAAAGCCTAGTGTTTCTCTAAGATTGGATGTGAATTCAAAAGATGAGAAAACAATATCTNTGGTAATTCTGATGGTAATAATTCTGCTACCGGCATTTTCCTTTCGGTGGGAGATCCACTGATCAGAAATACATTTACATATTCATTTTCAGAAACATAGTATTTTCTAAGGTGTTTTCCGGTGCGAACAGGGTGCTTAAATGCAGAATTCCACGTAAAACTCTTTCCGGCTCCACGTTTTCCAAGAATACCGATCAAAAGTTTATCTGCCATGGTATTACTTTTCAATTATTGTAAATACGACCCTTCTGTTTTGCTTGCGACCTTCTTCTGTATCGTTATATGCGATAGGTTTTGAGCTACCATAACCTTTAACAACAAGTCTTGATTTATCAATTCCCTTTTAAATAAGAAAATCAGCAACTGATTGTGCTCTGGATTTGGAAAGTCTTATATTGGTAAGGTCTGAGCCAGTATTATCAGTATGCCCGCCTAATTCAATTTTGACCTTCGGATTTTTGTTTAAAAAATCAACAACTTTTGTCAATTCTGTTGCAGATTCTTCTGTAAGCTCAGAAGATGCATATGCAAAGAAAATATTACTAAGCCTAATTTCCTGTCCTTCTTCAACCTTTTCAACATCTATTTCTTCTTCATCAAAATCTATTACATTGGCCTCTTCAAGCATAAGTTCGTATAATGGTTCATCCATCACTTCAAACATTCTTACCAGCGCGACATTTTTCTTTGTGGTACCTTTTGGAGGAGTGCCATCCCATTTTTTTGTAACAATCCTATTGCCATCAACTTCATAACTAATGAGCTTTTCCATAATGGTCCATGCTCTTTCAACAGAAAGCCCCATACATTTCTCCTTGTCACCTCCGGTTTCATTATTGGCATCGCAATATCCTATAATATCAAATCCCAAACGATCAAAATCTTTGGCCAAAGCTGCAATATCTTTAATATCCTCAACAGCACCATCTACTAATCCTGATTCTCCCTTTTTAAACTCGATAAAATGTGAAATGATAAGCTTTTTGTAATTTTCATCAACCCTTACATCAACAGCAGTTTTGTTCATTTCTGAATCTATAAACTTAAAAGAATTGTAAGGATCTCCTTTTGATGCGATTAATGCTGGTGTAACGTAAATAGTATCTCCACCAACAATCATTGCCTGCAGGCCTTGATCTTTACCATTTTCACCATAGTAATATGTTTTTGATTTTTCATCATCATACTTGGTGTTTTTTTCTATTTTGGCAAGCGTTACTGTGTCTGTAGATTCAATTGCATCTTCAATCATATTGAATAAGTCATCAAAATTCTTATTGGCTTCAACATCTTGAGAATTCTCAGTATCTTGAATGATTGCATTGCTCATATCTTCTACTTCATCATCCGCCAGTGAATCCGTAGCAGTAATAATATTATCAATCAAATTAAGCAGCTCCGTATAGTACTTATTGCCTCGTCCATCTTCCGTTGTGTCTCCCGCTGCTTTATGGATATCAATAAAAGTATTTTTCACATTTATTTCTTCACCTAATGTATCGCCCAATGCTACAACTGTCTCCATGTGTATTTCCTGAAAAAGCTCGTAGAAATATTCTTGATCGGGAATGTAAATATTTACCAAATGCGGTAGATATCCATCAGCTTCCACAATCATATTATAATTCTTCCCTGGAGGAAAAATCATAAGATATTTTCCAGTTTTTGGATTAGGATTGTATATATAGCGTACCTTCTCTCCTGTTTCCACATCAACCACTTTGATGTGTGCTTTAACGGGTTTTGGAGGTTCTCCAGCAGTAATGGTACCTTTGACCATTGTAAGTGAAATTGATTTTTTCAAATATACTTTGTAAAGGTCATGACAATTGTATCGATTTCCTTTATCACTGGAAAAGTATCCATTTTTACCATTGGCAGACAAAACAAAATATAAATCATCTTTTACTGTATTGATAGGATATCCCACATTTACAGGCTGAGTCCAGCTTTCATCTAACAGGTATGCCTGAAAAATATCATACCCTCCAATTGTTGTATGTCCTTTGGATGAAAAGTATAAAGATTGTTTATCCGGATGAATAAACGGAGCATCTTCATCGTAAGGTGTATTGATAGCTTCTCCCAGATTTTCCGGCTCAGACCAGGAACCATCTTCTTTTTTTACAGATCGATAAATATCTATACCCCCTATACCCCCTGGCCTATCACTTGAGAAATAGAGTTCCTGACCATCAGCAGTAAGACTTGCTTTTCCTTCAAAATATTTAGAATTAACAGGTTCCGGAAACTTCTTCAGTTTTCCGTAATTTCCTTCCGATACTATGCATTCATACAAATCTCCATCAATATTAATTATCAGCAGTTCACCATCAGGAGATAAACCGGCCAATGAAATATCCTTACCCTTAGACTGGTCGCTTAAAATTTCTTTTGGTTCTGCCCATTTCTCATCTTTCAAATATGAAACATAAATATGTTCCAATGTGTCAAATTTCTCATTTGGACCAATAATATCCGGGTTGTTTTTTCGCGTAAAATAAATAATACTTTCATCTGCAGAAACCAATGCAGAGTATTCTGAATGTTTTGTATTTAATGGTTTTCCAAGGTTTTCAATTTCAACAGACATGCTATCCGGAACATATTCCTTTGCATTATTGCAGATTTCAATCATTCTTTCTGCATACTTATAATCAGAACTTCCTTTGCCCGATTTATTTTTAAAAACTTCAAAACTAGTAATCGCTTTATCGAATTGATAATCCAGATGAAATAAATTCCCCAAATGAATATAAACCTTATTTTCTATTAGAAATTTATCCTTCTCGATTGCATACTGCAAATATGGAATAGCTTTGGTTTTATCGTACTTTGTTTTAAGGTAACATATGCCAATGTAATATCTTGTCATATAGCTACCTCCTTGCTCAATACTATCTACCAATAACAGTTTTGGAAGTGCTTCTTCGAAGTTATTACTGTTGATAAGCTTTAATGCTTCTTTGTACTCTTTTCGTTTGGAAACGCCATCCTGACTATAAACATGCACATATGCAATGAATGCAATTAAAATCAGGGCTATTAGTTTTCTGGCTGTTTGCACCATAAATAGATATTTTTCTATCTCNTATAATACCATAAAAGTATAAATAATTGTCAATATGAGAAAAATAATATATCACATTAAATCAACATGTAAAAAAGAGGCTGTATCATTTTCTGATACAGCCTCTTATAATTCAAATAATAATCTATTAATTTTTAAATTCTATGGTAAGATTGTTAACTGTTGATGGATTAAATGGTGCCATCGATTGAATATTATCATTCAATGGGCTATAATCTCCGGATGGAGCGCTACCCGATTGTGAAAAGCCATTGGTATTGAAATAGCCTGGAGCATCTGCATCTCCAAGATAGTCAGCTAATGAAGCAGAATCAGGAAGAAAACCATATGTATTGATAAAGTGTTGATTAATTTCATCGGTTAAAACAGTCTTTATTGAGTATGTTTCCAGAAGAGTTGCCCGATCTGATGCATCCAGCGTATGGGGAGGTAAACCCAATTCTGCTACGGCGATATCTTGTGCTTCGTTTCCTGAAGCTACAAATGCCCAATTGAAGCCTGTGTTGGTTGTATAGAAAAAGGCATTGGGATGATTGGAGTTTCCGTAAATATCTACGATATCCCCTGTTTTTCCTGCAAACATCTTTAAATTATTCATTCCAAAAGGATCTATTGATGGATCAGGCATAGGTATATCAATAATAGAAACAAACATATGCTTATCATATCCATATTCACCAGCCTCACTGTAATCAATTCTGAATACTGCCTGATCCAGTTCAGTATCGTTTCTGTTTATATTATATGGTTTTAGAAGAGCTATTCCTTTCACAGGGCTTGTATTCCAAAAAATCTGCATTCCATTTCCTCCATCAGCATTTGATTCAGAATCGGCATCCGTAATGGTCATTTGAAATTCCCAGTTAATGCCATCATAGCTTGAATTTTCCACTACGGTCAGATTCTTTGTTCTGCCATCATCATCACCCTGAAAAGATAAAGACATAGCCCTGTTAATATTATAAACACTAATAGCCTGCATAATACTTTGAACAATATCTGCAGCCCCTTCTCCGATAGCGATAAAAGTACGAAGGTGTTCATATATTTCGTTTCCCTTCAAAGTATCTGCCTGTATGGATTTATTGCTTTGATCATTACTTATCGAGCTTGGTATATCAACTTTGAACGAAGTAGGAAGAATACTTTCACCCTCCGTTATTTCTTCTTTATCTTTTTTACATGATGTTGTAATCACTATTCCACAGAGGATAAAAACTACAAATATTAATTTTCTTGATTTCATAATTATTGATTTATTCTTTTGTTTGTAATGTCAGATGGAAACTTCTTTGCTCATCTATAATAAAAAACAACCTTAAAGATATTGAAAGTTCAAGAATCAATACCAATAAGGCTGTCAATAAATTTGAATAATTTATGCTGCTATTTCAACAATTGTAATTTCAAAAGTTAAATCTTTTCCTGCCAATGGATGATTTGCATCTACTTTAAAAGTTTCATCAGCTACTTCGATTACTCTGAAAATAATTTCCTGTTCATTTTGCTTTGCAACCAATTGCTGGCCTACGAAAGGGTCGATATCTTCAGGTAAATCTTTTTTCATTAATTCCTTCACTAACTGATCGTGTACCGGTCCGTACGCTTCGTCACTAGAAATTGTAACTGTTTTGGTTTCCTCTAAGCCCATTCCCAATACTGCATCTTCAAAACCTTTTATTAACTGACCTTGTCCAACTTGAAATTCCAGTGGTTCTTTCCCCTCTGATGTATCAAATACCTGACCGTCATTCAAGGTTCCTTTGTAGTGTACTTTAATTTTGTCGTTAACTTCAACTTTTTTAGACATAATACTATTTTATTGATTTTTAAATAATTACAATAACAATGGCAAAGGTACTGGATTGATACGTGACTATCAAGCTTTTTTGAGTCTAAATAGCTCTAATGATATATGTTCGAGAAGAAAGTGATTTTAATAGAAATCATACTAAAACACCAGCATATATAAAGAATATAATATTCTATTTTCCACCTGTATAAAAGCGAAAAACTATACCTGAACTAAAAATCTGGCTACTTCTAAAATACACATCATCAGAATACATCATGCTATATTCCAGCCATATATAATCATAATTTAAACAAAAGCTTAAAGTGGTTTTTTCTGATGTTTTCATTAACATTTCCAATCCTCCTCTTCCAATAAATGAATTGGATTTTGGCAAAGGAACATAAGTATATGCCGGAGATAGAAAATATGAATAAAACCGATAGGAATATCCTATTGCCAGGAATACAAAAATTTCCAAATCATCCTGTAATTTGAATTTATATCCTTCAAGAAGTAATGCATTGGTAATAAATGCATTTCTATTCAAACTATTATTACGATACAAACCAATATCAGTACAAATTCCGTATGTTAAGCCATTTTTTGTAAATCGATTATAAGTTAGTCCTGCCTTTAGGAATCCTTTATAACCCTGATCAAAAAATGAAAAGGCAGAACCTTCTGCAAAGTAATTTTCACCTACTGTAAAAGGATATGATAAATGAAACCCGTAACTATTCGATTGGGCATAAGAAAAGGCCGCATTTGTAATAAAAGCGGCCAGTATGAATATCTTTTGCAATATTATTCTAATCTTCTTGATAATCAGAGTACTTAGTAATCAACCTAACCAGTAAATCATTTAAATATTCGACTTCAAACTGTCCTACTGTTGCTTCAATATGATCTTCTCCAATACCACTGTGATCTGTTATAAACACATAGGTGCCATTTGTTAAAGCAGCCATAAATCTACAAAGAAATTCTGTTTCTTTATCACTACCACTTGCTGTTATAGGAATAATTTTTATTCCTTTTTGAGATGCTACCCTAACAATAGAATGTAACTCTGACAATACCTGAGAATTATGGTGAGGTGGTGCATCCAATAATAAGAATAAGATTCTTGATACCGCATGTTCAGACCAGGACATATTGATGGCTGTTTGCAATCCTTTTTCAACAGACTCGGGATAATCGCCTCCACCATCAGCTTCCTGTTGATTTATGAAACTCAATGTACTATTGATATTGCTACTGAGCGGTGTAACTTTTGTGATGTAATCATCTCCGCTATCTCTATAAAACACAGCACCTAACCTGATACTCATTGAATTGTTCATAGAAGAACGAACAATAACATCTCCAAGTTCTGACTTAAGATATTCTATTTCATCGCCCATAGAACCCGTGGCATCCACAACAAAAACAACCTCAACAGTAGGATTAATCTGATTAACGACAGGTAATTTTATTAAATTGTTTCCATTCTGATATTCAGTTGGTGCATCCAATGTCTGAGTATACCCGTTATGAGTCACCTCTATACTATTAGCAATATAATTTTCGCCATATGGATTTTCCCATAACTCTGATTTGCCTCGACAATCACTTTTTGAAATCCAAAGTACATCACCAGCATCACTTAGCAATTTTAATGTGCAATCAGTAACAGGAACACCTTCTTCTGTGGTGACCATTACATTATACCTTTGGGATGGATACATTTGCCAATAATCTGTTTTATCAACGTAAGTACCCTGAATTAATTCCATCCAAAACAACCAATTGTTGAGGTCACACCATTCCCCTGCTGTAATCAAACCTGGTTGAGGGGACAAACTTTCATCTGAAAGAAAACTACTATTAGGATCAGCAAGGGCAGACGAAGAATAATCCATACTTTCATCCATGTTTTTCTTACATGAGGTAAAAGCTAAAAATAAGAGAAGATTCAATAACGCAACAATTCGGATCCCAGACTTCATAACTTAAAAATATAAAAGATTTCACTAATTAAGATGCATCTCAATTAAAATCAGTTGCGTAGAGGCGAAAATATATCTGATTTCGCAATATTCTGTAAATTGCTTCTTGTCCTAATTACCATTTCTGCAATTAATATTAATGCACTTAATAAATACATTAAACTCACCAATTTCAACCTACTATCTTCTGTTTTATCTTTCTCATTTATTGTGTTTTCCTGAATCAGTACAGGTTTTGAAAAAATTGACATCAGCATAATTATGATTGCTTTTACTTTCCCCAGTATGATGTTGATATTTGAATCTATAATGGGAATTTCTACTTCATAATCGTCCTGAATAAATTCAATACTCTTTTTGCTGTTTTTATCATCAAAAAATCGAAAAGAAAATTCAGCCAACTGATAAATAAACGTATTGTTTTTTAAGATAGATGTGTCTCGGAGACTTAAATCATGTGTATTCATTGAGCTTAATTCATTAAATTAATAAGAATAATCGTACTGTTCAGATACAATATTACACACTTAACACACCATATATCAAGACATTTAAGTCAAATTAAGATTCTTAATTTTAAAATCTTAAAAGCGTAAAGAATAATTAAGTTCCTTGAATGCAATTCAAGATATGCTTAATTATATTTACAACATTTCTTAATTTTTTTCGTATATTTATGCAGTATTATGTTTGCCTTGCCCACATACAGTAAACCTGTTCTTGTTAATATCCTTGAAAACATAGATGTTTTAATCCCGGGTATTGATTACTGTTTAATTATATATAACGATGTCTTAACAAACACTTTAATCGCGAAACATAGAACAAATACTAATGAAATTGAAGAAGTTGAATTGAATATTCCTCTATCCGAATTGAATAAACAGAGAAATAAAATTTCTCCATACAACTGGGCTTGCAAAACTGATATTTTCTTCAATGTAAATCAACCTCAAAAGATTCAACTGGAAATTCAGGACGAAAAAGAGAAAGATTACCTCCTGTTACGATTTGAAAATCCAACCAGCAAGCTCAAAGATTTGCTAATATTATCGTTTAAGCAAACAAGGGGTTTACTGGGTTTAAGTCTATCCAGTCAGGATCTGGATACAACTCAGAAAAGCCTGATAGCAAAAATGCTTCACAATTTTATTGCAATGCAATATTCACAACATAAAAGTGATAATGAAATTATTAAGCTACTGAATGAATCTAAAAAATTGC
>PKSZ01000411.1 GCA_002869425.1 Marinilabiliales bacterium | reverse complement strand
GCTATTAAAACTGCCATTGAAGGGCTTCAGCATCTTCGTAAAGAATTTCCCTAGGAAGTCAAACATCTGAATTTAGCAGGTTCTGTAGTAACAGGATATGTAGAAGATCTAATCCGTGCTGCACTTAATCTCAACGGTGGAACAATTGAAACAATTGCCCATTTTCAGGCAGCTAAGTACTTCAACAAAGATGTAAGCTTTATCCTGGATATTGGCGGACAGGATATGAAAGCCATTTTTTGTGAAGAAGGGCACATTAACCGAATTGAATTAAATGAAGCATGCTCTTCTGGTTGCGGTTCATTTATTGAATCGTTTGGATCTGCTCTGGGTTACACTCGTGAAAATTTTGCCAAACTAGCGACTACTGCTACTGCTCCTTGCGATTTAGGAACCAGATGTACTGTATTTATGAACAGTAAAGTGAAGCAATCACTACGAGAAAATGCTTCAACTGAAGATATTTCCGCTGGACTGGCAATATCTGTTATAAAAAACGCTTTATACAAAGTATTAAAAATAACAGATCCAAAAGAGTTGGGTAATCATATTGTTGTACAGGGAGGTACATTTAAAAACCAGGCAGTACTCAAAGCCTTACAAGATGAAACCAACAGACAAATTATCTGTTCCGACATACCGGAAATGATGGGTGCATTCGGAGCAGCCTTACTTGCTAAAACAACACAGGAACATAGGAACTGTCAGCTAAATCTCAAAGAGTTTTCGGAAGAGCTTTACGAAGATTATACAAGGAAAAAAATAACGTGTAAGGGATGCGAGAACTTATGCACAATTACAGCTTTCAAATTTAAAACAGGACTTACATATTATTCAGGAAACAAATGCGAAAAGGTTTTTTCAAGCAAAGGAGAAAATTCTAAAATCGGAGAAAATTTCTCTGCAATAAAAAAAGATATTTTATTCAAAGATGCCTACAAGAAAAGTAAGACGGAATCTGTTAAAAAAATTGGTATTCCACGGGCACTTAATATTTATGAGAGCTTTCATTTCTGGAACACTTTGTTCACAAATTGTGGTTATGAAGTTGTTTTGTCTTCACCCTCATCAATGGATATCTATACCCGCGGACAAGGTACTATAATGTCTGACAGCATTTGCTTTCCTGCAAAACTGGTGCATGGACATATCTTAGACCTTGTATCAAAACAAGTCGACAGAATATTCTATCCCACAGTTGTTTATGAAAAAGAAGAATTTGAGACTTCCAACAACTCATACAACTGCCCCATTGTTACCGGTTATCCCGATGTTATCAAAAATTCAGTGAACACTTACAAAAAACACAAAGTACCACTGGACAATCCTGTGATTTCATTCCGCAACAACGAATTGTTACAAAAAGCCATCTTCAAGTACCTCAAAGGATTAAAAATAAAGAAAACCGTATACACACGTGCCTTTGAACAGGCCGTTCAAACCCAAAAAAAATACAGGGATAAAATAAAAACAGAAGGTGCGAAATTGATCAAAAAAGCAAATGACAACAACGAAATGCTTATCGTACTATCAGGCAGACCATATCATATTGATAGTCTTATCAATCATAAAACACCTGAAATTCTTGCAGAACTGGGAGCAAATGTAATTACGGAAGATGCTTTGCCGGTTATGCAGGACGAAAAATTGTCTGATCTACACATTATAACGCAGTGGGCTTTCCCTAACAGAATTTATAATGCAGCTCAGTGGGTAGCTCAGCAAGGAGCAAACGTGCAAATGGTTCAGCTAAATTCTTTTGGCTGCGGACCAGATGCAATTGTGGTGGATGAAGTATCGGAAATTTTAAAAAGCAGAGGCAAATTTAATACAGTAATCCGTGTTGACGAGATTACGAGTACAGGTTCCGTTCGTCTGAGAATACGCTCATTGCTCGAATCACTAAAACTAAGTAACAAGGAAAATATTAAGAATAAAGAACGTCATTCTACAACCAGCTTTGGGATGGATGATAAAAAGAGAACAATTCTTGCACCTGTATTTTCCGACATATACTCCAGATTCTTTCCTTCAATATTCTCTCTCTTTGGATATAAACTCGTAAACCTTCCCTTACCCGATAAAAAATCTGTTGATTACGGATTAAAATATTCCAATAACGAAATCTGCTATCCTGCAACCATTATTGTTGGCGATATAATCAAAGCATTGGAAAAAGGTGATTACAAAAGAGATGAAATTGCCATTGGAATTACACAAACAGGTGGACAATGCAGGGCTTCCAGTTACCTTTCTCTGATAAAAAAAGGAATGGTTAATGCAGGTTATCAGGATATACCTGTTATTTCGGTAGGTACAAGTGGCATAACAATTAATGATCAGCCAGGATTTGTAATTGACTGGAATAAAGCAATGTTGGTAAGTTTTGTTGCAGTGCTTTATGCAGACAGCCTTTCAAAGATGTATTATTCTACTGCAGTTAGAGAAGCCCATAAAGGAAGTGCCAAAAAATTGCTTAACAAATACCTGAACGATGCCCAAAAACACGTTTTGGAAAACAAGCCCAATGAATTGTTCAGCCTGCTGAAGAAAGCAGTAGAGGAATTTAACGGGCTTGAAGTAAAAAAAGGACATTTTCCAAAAATTGGAATTGTAGGTGAGATTTACGTTAAATATAATGCCTTTGGTAATAAATTTGCTGTTGACTGGTTAATTGAGCAGGGTATTGAAGTTGTTGTTCCACCCCTACTTGATTTTTTCACTCAGGTATTTGTAAATTTCGAAATTGATAAAAAACTCCATTTATCAAAAGCAAATATCAGCAGTTTTTACCTGCATTTTATTGAAAAGAAGGCGAACAGGATCATCAAAAAGGCAAACAAAATAATGACTGAATACAATCATCATAGTCCTTTTCATAAAATCAGGGAAATATCTGAAAAAGCGGAAAGAGTTATCAGTCTGGCCAATCAATACGGAGAAGGCTGGCTCATACCTGCTGAAATATCTGCATTTGCTGATGATGGAATTCACAATGTTGTTAGCCTGCAACCTTTTGGCTGCATTGCCAATCATGTGATATCAAAAGGAATTGAAAAGGGATTAAGGGACCTTTATCCTGATTTAAATATCTTATACCTTGACTTTGACGATGGTGCTAGTGAAGTAAATATAATTAACCGTTTGCACTTTATGGTTAAAAATGTTAAGGAAGGATATTAAGAAACAATGAAATTAACCCAAGACCGAACAACTACCGTTTTATCAGCCTTTTGTTTACATAATTCTTAATAAAATCTTCTTTATATGTTCTTCCGATTGGTATTTCATTCGTATCAATAATCACAAAATCATTATCTATTTCACTGATACTATGAATGTTGATTATGTATGATTTATTGATTCTAACAAATATTTCTGAGGGCAGTTGATTATCAATAGTCTTAACATTCATTGCAGTCATTATCTTGCGCTGCATGGCATGAATAATAACATAATCTTTCAAACCTTCAATGTACTTGATATCCTTGAAGAAAATTTTCACATATTTTCTTTCAGATTTCACGAAAATATAATCGTCACCAATACTTTCCACCTCATGTGTTACGGTATTTTTCATCTTGAAAATTTCCTCAGCTTTATTCACAGCCTTGATAAATCGTTCGATTCTGATTGGCTTTACAAGATAGTCTATCACATCCAATTCATAACTTTCCAAAGCATATTGTGGATATGCAGTAGTTAAAATTACAAGAGGCTGATTGACTAATGTTTTTAAAAACTCCAAACCGGTTAATTCAGGCATCTCTATATCCAGAAACATCAAATCGACATCGTTATTATTCAAAAAATCATTTGCTTCAATGGGGTTCTCAAAGCTTCCCACCAATTCAAGTGTAGATACTTCGTTAATATTAAGTTTCATGCCTTCACGAGCAAGTGGTTCATCATCAATTATAATACATTTCATCATGATAAGTCGAGATTAAGTTCAATCTTATAAGTCTTTTTGTCTTCTTTAATTTCCAATTTATGCTTATCGGGAAACAAAAGGTCCAGCCGTCGTTTTACATTGCTTAGACCAAGGCCTCCTTCGCTTACGCATTTAAACGATTCATGGACAGAGTTCTCTACTCTAAAAACAATTTGTTTTCCATCAATAATAAGCTCTATTCTAATGTATGCATTGGCTCCTGTGTTACCATGCTTTATTGCATTCTCAATAAAGGCAATAAATAAGAAAGGAGGTATTGTTAATCCATTTACATTTCCTTGCAGGTTGAATTCTATTGCCAGTTTTGATTTCCTGATCCTCTCTAATTCAAGATAATTTTTCAGGTAATCAATTTCTGATGCCATTTTCACCCTGTCTTTTGAGCAATCATACAATTGATACCGCAGTAAATCTGATAGCTTAAGAATTGTTTGCGATGCAGAATTATGATCTATTTTTGTTTGAACATAGATATTATTTAGGGTATTAAACAGGAAATGTGGGTTCATTTGACTTTTTAGATAATTCAATTCTGTCTTCAGATTCTCATTCTCCAGCATCTTAATTTTCTTCTGATTTTTCAGCCAGATTTTAAACAGTTTAAGGCCGATTGCTGTTCCCATAAAAAATATTGTATCCTGAGCTGAGCCAATAAAAGCATCAAAAAATCCCAGAATAGTTAGCTTATCTCCTATACAATCGCATTGATCCAGATAAAAATAAGTGCTTATTGTAATATCGATAATTAGTAGCAGGAACGACAAGGAGAAGTAACTCCAAAACCTGTTCTTCATCAATAAGTATCGAATAAGAACATAAAGGTTTATATAAATTACAGCTGCATCAACAAGAAAAACCCAAACTGTACTCAAATGAAGTTGGCTATACACAGAAACTCCAGATTCAAGTGAAGCCCTTAAAATATTCATGATATCATTCATGAAATATATAACCCAGAATAAAAAATGCTGAATGATTCTGTAACGGTCGCCAAATAACCGATAAATTATGTCGCTAAAACCTACTGTATGCATTTACGCTTTCTTAGAAGACAAAGATCACAAAAAT
>PKSZ01000490.1 GCA_002869425.1 Marinilabiliales bacterium | reverse complement strand
CTGTTAAATATATACTTTCCATTTCTAATGCACAGGCTCCAATTAAACCATCGCCCCAGTCAATTCTTTTTTCGTTGTATTTTTTTCTGTCATATGCATAGCAGGCCGTTAATTCAAAATAACGTTCCTCTTCTTCTTCTCCATTTATCAGGAAAAAGCCTCCCTGGTTAGCGTCAAGATATTTAACCAGATTGGAAACGATGTTAAAAGACAAAGCTTCCAGGTTATCATTGTCTTGTCTTAGAATTTCACCAAATTTTGCTTGTCCACTGGTCGACCAATTTCTCTGCTCGTCTTCCTTTTGTCTTTTAGAATCTTCTTTTTGTTTGCTTTTAAGGTGATCCCGAAGTTTTATGAGGCTACTACCAATATTATCATCGTTGCTATCGTCAATTTCATAATAAGCTTCAATGTTTCCATCTATTAGCTGGTTAGCAAATGCCTGAAGACTTTGTTCTCTTTTTTTCTGATTGTCTACGTATTTTATCAGTTTTTTATTTTTTGAAAGGAATACTTTTAATGAAATAAAAATAATGATGGGGATGGCTACAAAAATGATTTCAATTGCATACAATACAAAATTGCTTTTATGAACAGCAATAAATCCTTCGTAGGAGTAAGGCATATCAATCATTTCCAGAGCTACGCCAAGAATGATAAAATAAATAAAAAGAAGAATAGGTATAGAAATTAAAGTGACTTTTAAATCCAGATTTTTACTGAAATGTTTTGCCATAATCCACAATCAAATTTTGAATAAAGCCCTAAAATAAGAAAAAAAAATCTGACAGTACTCAGGAATTGATTTTATCTGTGTAATCTTTTATTTCTTTTGTCCTGACAGCAATATCACTCAATGCTTTTTGCTCTTCCTTGTCAAAGTTATTTATTTTGTTTTGAATTTTTTCCAGGATACTGTCAAGGTTTGTAATTATTTCTGTTTGGATGAAAGTATTGAATTCAGATTTGCCTTTAACATTAGCACTATGTAGTAGGTTTTTTACTTTTTCTACCAGCACCTGAACATCAAAAGGTTTTTTAATAAAGTCTGTAGCGCCCAATTCAAATGATTTATTGATGTCTGCTACTTCTTTTTTTGCAGTAACCATCAATACAGGAACGTCGGTTTTTGTTTTCCTGATTTCATTCAGTACCTCATAGCCATCCATTCCCGGCATCATAATATCCAGTAAAACAATATCTGGCTTTTTTGCTTCAAATATTTTCAAAGCTTGTTTTCCACTTTCTGCTGTGAAAACCACAAAGCCTTCTACCTCAAATATATTCTTCAATAACATAATATTTGTGGAAGAATCGTCTATTACCAGAATTCTTGATTTATTCATAATAACTGAATTTTAAACAAAATTACAAAAAATGTTTTTGCAATATTAAGAGGAGTAGTGGATTTGTTTTAATATCTGATCTATTTCATATTTTAATATGAAAAAAAATAAGTTTATCTTTGTCTAAATAATAAAATGCGAGAGTATTGACTGCAAATATTTGTGTTTCTTGTGATAATAAGTCTTGTCCGGTTTTTAATCAGGGAAAAGAAGCAAAAGAGATAATTTCCAAGAATACGGTTAGAATTGGTTTTAAAAAGGATGAAATGCTTTTTAAGCAGGGGGCATTTTCAACTCATTTATATTACATTAACAGTGGTTATACCAAAATATATAAAGAATTTCCATCGAAAAATCTAATTCTTAAGATTGCCAATCCCGAAATGATTTTGGGAACAGCTTCTTTATTTGGCACCAAAACGCATCTTTATTCGGCTTCATTTATAGGTAAGGGCGAAGTATGTCAAATCGATCGAAATATTTTTGCCCAGTTGTTATTGAAAAATCCGGAAAATTCATTGGAATTGCTTTTAAATCAGCTTTATAAATCGGAAAGTGAAGTGTTTTCAAGATTTGCCAGTCTTACACAAAAACAACTTCATGGTCGCTTGGCTGATGCCATTTTATATTTATCTATGGAAGTATTTAAAAGTGACCGGTTTGAATTTCCATTTACAAGGAGAGATCTTGCTGAGTTGACCAGCATGTCAAATGAAAGTGCAATAAAAATCTTTAAGGAATTCCAAAATGATGGTATCGTGAGCTTGGAAAATAATGTACTTCATATTTTAAGTTTAGATCTTCTTAAACGAATCAGCGAAATCGGTTAATCAGGATTGTGTTTCGAAATAATTGCTAATGGCCAGGAGTAGCGATTTCGACTTTATGGGTTTGGTGAGGTAGTCGTCGCATCCCAGCTGGATGCTTTTTTCCTTTTCTTCAGCCATTGCATAAGCAGTTTGCGCAATAACAGGAATTTCTGGTCTTATCTCTTTAATTTTAACAACAGCTTCATATCCACTCATTACAGGCATCTTTATATCCAATAAAACCAAATTGATTTCCGGATTGTTTTTAATGCTATTGATTGCTTCTAGTCCGTTTTTCACCCATAGAATATTTACTTCTGTATTTTTTAATACTTTTTCCAGAAATATGTAATTGGTTTGTTCGTCTTCTGCAATGAGAATGGTTTTATCTTTCCAGCAATATTCGGTGTGTTTTGAATTTTTACTGATACATTTTTCAGAATCAGTGCTTGTTGCTATTACGTAAGGAATGGTAAATTTAAATTGCGTTCCTTTATGTAATTCAGATTCAACAGTGATATTTCCGCCAAGAAGTTCTACCAAACTTTTAGAAATTGACAGGCCCAAACCTGCACCTCCAAACTTTCGGATAGCCGTGTCTTCATCAACCTGTCGGAATCTGTCAAAAATCATATTAACTTTATCTTCAGGCAGTCCTATTCCGGAATCTTTTACAAAAAATTCAATGTATTCTTTTTTAATATGATAACCATAATTGATTGAACCTTCCTTTGTGAATTTGAAAGCATTGTCAATAAGGTTTAATAGAATTTGTCGCAACCTGAATCCATCTGTAAATATTTTAAAATCAGAGGAATCATTTCCCAGTTCAAGATTTAGCATAATATGTTCTTTTTCATCCTGAACTTGCTTTTCTTTATAATGTTTGAATAATTCACGCATTATATCATTGATGTAGGTATCCGTTTTCTTTATTTGTAACTGTCCTGCTTCAATTTTGGATATATCGATTATATCTTCAATAAGGTTTAATAAGATGCGACAACTATTTGTAATGAGATCTACATATTCATTTTTTTGTTCTTCAGACAAATCGGGGAAGCGCAAGAGATCTGCAAATCCTATGATGCCATTCATCGGATTCCTGATTTCATGACTCATGTTGGCAAGAAAAGCTGTTTTTAGTTTATCGGCTTCTTTTAGTTTTTCTTCCGTTTCTTTAAGTCTTGAAATATCAACCAAAACAGCCATATTTTCAATAAGTTTAAGATCCTTATCGAAAAGAGGACAGGCTGATATAAGAACATGACTGATTTTACCGTTTTTACCTACAATTCTGGATTGGTAAACACTGTTTTCTCCTTTTTTTCGCTTATTCCGTTCCAATTCATAGATATTGATATCATCATAATGAATTAAATCTTTGTAGTGCATTGTTTTTAATTCATCAGAAGAATACCCCGTTAAATCACAAAAAGATTTGTTTACATAGGTTATTTGATCGTTATTATCGCCTATGGTTATACCTGCAACGGAATTTTCAGCCAGCGTTCTGTACCTACTTTCACTTTCAATTAAAGCCTTTTCTGATAGCTTTTGTTTGTGGATATCTCGCCCAACTCCAATGAAAAAGTCTATATTGTTTTCTGCATCAAGAACTGCTTTGAAAGACCATGAAATCCATCTTTCACCATCTTTGGTTGCAGCTAAATCTTCAAAATAATAACTATGGGGTGGATATATTAATGATTCGATCAATTTATCGATGGTAATTTGAGCCTGTGTAGAAACAAAGCTACCAAAGCTGGATTGTATTACTTTCTCTTCTTCTACTCCAAACTTCTCACAGAAAGAGCTACTAATAAATTGAAATTCAGCTTTTTTATTGATTTTAACAATCAACTCTGAAGAATTCTCCACCAACAACCTATACTTTTCCTCGCTAGCTTGCAAAGCATCTCTGTTGATTTTTCTATCGGTAATATCACTTGTTACACCGTTGATGCCAATAACATTATCTTTCTGATCCCTGAGCGCTTGTGTTTTTACTTCAGCCCAACCATGACTACCATCTTTTCTGATAAATTCAATTTGAAATATTTTTTGTTCGTCTGTTTCTCTGGGTTTGCCTTTTTGAACCTCTTCCATTAAGGTTGATAGCTTTTGCATAACCATTTCAATGGAATCTTTGGTCATATAATCAGTAAAGTGTTGATTCATATGTTCCTGTACTGTATAGCCCAAAAAGTTTACCACTGATGGACTTACATAAGTCATCTTGCCCTCCAGATTCATTGTCCATATTATATCATTGGTGTTTTCCAGAAAGTTGAGACAATGCTGAAAATTATTCTCAACACGGCTTTTTTCATTGGAGCAAGGTATTTGAACAAAAAACCAAATGTAGTGTCCTTTGCCAGTAGGTTTAATTTTACAGACTGTCTGCTTATTTAACTTCGTATTAACGGAGTATCCAAGGCAGTAGTTGGTTGTATTATTGTTGATTATATTTCTTAGGTTATTTTGAAAATAATCCTGTAAATTCATATGAGATGTAAGAAAATCAGCATCAAATTGCTTTTTCCATTCTTTATTGTAGTCTGATATATTTAAATCCAGATCTGTTATTATAGAAGGAAAAGGAATATCTTCTATAGAATTTAAAGAAAGGGTATTGTCATTATCCATTGGAAAACAATTAATCGTCAAAATAAACAAAAAGAGGCGGTGCGTAACCCTGATGTTCGAAGTATATTTTGGTAAGGTTTTGCAGGAAATCTTTAACTTCAGAAATTTCTATTACCTGATTGTGGTCAGTATCGTTTTCTTTATGAAAACTATGG
Organism: Marinilabiliales bacterium; assembly: GCA_002869425.1. GTDB lineage: Bacteria > Bacteroidota > Bacteroidia > Bacteroidales > BM523 > BM523. Next base: position 76 of record PKSZ01000490.1, on the reverse strand, counting down.
ATGGACTAATTATGAATAAAAAGATAATTTCAACATTAATTATATTAGTAATATTAACGGCTAGTCTTAGCAGTGT
>PKSZ01000418.1 GCA_002869425.1 Marinilabiliales bacterium | reverse complement strand
ACTCTCCCCTTTTTAATGCGGGTAAAGGAGCTGTTTTTACACATGAAGGCAAAAATGAACTTGATGCATCCATAATGGATGGTAAAACGCTGAATGCAGGAGCTGTTGCAGGAGTTAGCAACATTCAAAATCCAGTTAAACTAGCTCGGATGGTAAAAGATAGTTCTGCACATGTTTTGTTTTCTGGTCCGGGAGCACAAAAATTTGCAATAGAAATAGGTCTGGATACTGTTCCAGATGATTATTTCTATACTGACAAGGCATGGCAATCTTTGCAAAAAAAGTTGGAGAAAGAAGGAAAAAATGGCACTGTAGGATGTGTTGCAAGAGATCTAAACGGTAATTTGGCTGCAGCAACATCTACCGGGGGTATGACAAATAAAAAACATGGAAGAATTGGAGACTCGCCGATTATTGGCGCAGGTACTTATGCCGACAACAGGTATGCTGGTGTTTCCTGTACAGGACATGGGGAATTTTTTATCTGTAATGCTATAGCTTATGATATAATTGCTCAAATGAAGTATACAAATGCCAATATTGAAACAGCATTACAAAATTGTATAAAAACACTTTCTGACCAGAATGCAAATGGTGGAATAATTGCTATTGATAGTGAGGGAAATATAAATAGCAACTGCAACACTTCGGGGATGTTTCGGGCTTATGTTGATAAAAACGGTACTAAAACGATTAGACTTTATAAATAATGCAGGTGTTTTTCAACAATGGTATTCCAATTCACTTATGGGGAGATCATATTGAGCCGGAAGCTTTCCAGCAAGCTGTTCATCTTAGCCAATTACCATTTTCATATCACCATATAGCATTGATGCCTGATGTCCACCCCGGATATGGCATGCCCATTGGTGGGGTTTTTGCTGCAGATGAAATGATTGTTCCCAATGCTGTAGGCATGGATATAGGATGCGGTATGTGTGCAGTAAAAACCAATTTAAAAAACATAGAACGCAGCCAACTAAAGATTATCGTAAATTCGATAAAGAAAACCATTCCAATGGGCTTTGACAAGCACAAAAAACCACAGGCTTTGCCTGTAAGTATAAAATCTCCTGTTGGCACCATAAGTAAAAATGAATTTTCAAAAATCAAATTTCAACTTGGAACTTTAGGAGGTGGAAATCATTTTATTGAAATCCAGAAAGATAAATCTGATTACATATGGATAATGTTGCACTCGGGAAGCCGGAATCTTGGAAAACAAGTTGCCGTTTATTACAATCGACTTGCTGCTAAATTAAACAAAAAAAGTATGCTGGTCCCTCCTGTCTGGCAATTAAATCCATTAGACGTAAACAGTGCCGAAGGCATTAGCTATATTGCAGAAATGAAGTTCTGTATGCGTTTTGCCTATGAAAACCGAATGATGATGATGCATAAAATAATGGATATTTNTATTTTTTTAGAAAAATTTTCATCGTGCCATTTCTCTGACATTGTTAATATCCACCACAATTATGCTGAACTAGAAAAACACTATAATAAAGGAGTTTGGGTACACAGAAAAGGTGCAACATCAGCCCGATTAAATGAAAAAGGCATCATTCCGGGAAGTCAGGGAACGAATAGCTTTATTGTAGAAGGTAAAGGCAATGAGGAAAGCTTCACAAGTTGTTCACATGGAGCAGGAAGATTAATGGGAAGAAAAGAGGCCATTCGAAAATTAAACCTTCAGGAAGAAAGAAAAATGCTCGATAAAAAAGGTATTATCCATTCACTTTCAAAAGAAAATAATCTTGATGAAGCCCCAGGTGCATATAAGAATATTATAAATGTAATCAATGCACAGGAAGAGCTGATAAATATTGTTGAAAAGCTATTTCCTATTGCAGTTATTAAAGCATGATATAATTTTCTTTTCTGGCTTCTTTAGCTAAATTTGCAGCATGTTGAAACGATTATTTGCCATGCTTGTTATTGTATCCATATTGGTTATGTATCTTGGTAATCTTGTTGTATTTAACTATCATCTTTACTGTACAAAAACTACCATTAAAACAAAAATAAAGAATGGCATACCAAATGATGAACTCGTTGAGCTAATTATCACAAAAAACACAGAAAAGAATCATAAACTATTCAACAGAATAGATGGACATGAATTTAGATACAGAGGAGTAATGTATGATGTGATTGAATATCAAGAGTTTGAAAATTACACAAAATACAAATGCCTTACAGATGAAAAAGAAACTGTCTTGTTTCATACCCTTCGGGAGAAGGCTTTTAAGTCTATGCAGAAGGATCCATTAAAAAGTCTTACCATTCGATCAATACAAAAACTTTTGAATGTGAATTGTGTTCTTTCAGCTAAGGCTAAATCAATGATAGCACATCGAGTCTTTAGGCATGGAGATATACCCATAAAAGGTATTTCAGAACCATACTTAATGAAAATCACTCCTCCACCCCAATGCTCAATTGTAGTTTAAAGCATTTTTTACATTAACTATATTACTTAATACAATTTATAATGAAGAAATATTTGGTTATAACCATATTTCTGTTCATTGGTGTGCAATTAAATGCTCAGATACTTACTGTAAAAAGTATGTCATCGCATCAAGGTCTTGAACTTGTTACAGTTTACAGTCCTGATTTAAAAATTGCCACAATGACAGATCAAAACGGGAAAGCAGATATAAGTGCTTTTTCAGATGCTGATAGCATCAATATCCGGCTTATGGGTCATAGGCAGGTAAATATCGGATATAAGGAATTATCGGAAAGTGATTTTATTATTTACATGGAGCCGACAAAAATATCACTGGAAGAAATTGTTATATCATCATCAAGGTGGGAACAAAAGAGAGAAAATATACCCAATAAAATAACCGTAATTAAACCGATGGATGTTTCATTGCTCAATCCACAAACAGCAGCGGATCTACTGGGAATATCCAGCGAAGTATACATTCAAAAAAGCCAAATGGGCGGAGGTAGTCCGATGATTCGTGGTTTTGCAACCAACAGGGTACTTCTTAGTGTTGATGGTGTTAGGATGAATACAGCAATATTTCGAAGTGGTAATCTGCAAAATGTTATATCACTCGATCCATATGCTATCGAAAGAACAGAAATTCTTTTTGGACCGGGAAGTGTAATTTATGGTAGTGATGCCATTGGCGGTGTTATGAGTTTTTATACAAAAAAAGCTCGTTTGAGTACTACCGATTCTGTTTATGTAAAAGGTAATGTCGCAGGTCGTTTTTCATCTGCCAATATGGAAAAAACCGGTCACCTTGATTTTAATGTAAGCAATAAGAAGCTGGCTTTTCTAAGCAGCTTTACATACACAGATTATGATGATCTGAAAATGGGTAGCTCCGGCCCTGATGATTATCTGAGATCTGAATATGTTTCTTTTATAGGTAAAGATACAGTGGTTAAAAATCCTGATCCTGAGAAGCAGGTGTATACAGGATATAGCCAGTTAAATATGATGCAAAAGATACGATTCAGGCCAAATGACAGCCTTGATATTAATTACGGATTTCATTATTCAGCAACTTCAAATTATCCAAGATACGATCGTTTGATACGCTATAAAAAAGACCATCTCAGATCAGCTGAATGGTACTATGGACCGCAAAAATGGATGATGCATTCTTTAGATTTTTTGTTTCAAACATCCAATGTAGCATTTGACATGGCTCATTTTCTTGCCAGTTATCAATTTTTTGAAGAAAGTCGTCACGATCGCGATTTTGGTGATATATGGACTTCAAACAGGTATGAAAATGTTGATGCTCTGGCTTTAAATATTGATTTCGAAAAGCATTTAAAGAATATTCATACATTGTTTTATGGAATTGAGGCTGTTAATAACCTTGTTTCATCTAAGGCATATGCTAGTAATATTGAAACCAATGATAAGCTTGATATAGGTACACGATATCCTGATGGTTCAACATGGAAATCATATGCTGCATACCTGAATCTAGGCATGAATATTGGCGAACATTTTATAATTCAGCCCGGAATTCGTTACAGCAGGGTTTTAATTGATGCTGCTTTTGATCAAACATTTTATCCATTTCCATTCAAAGAAGCTCATCAAAATTTAGGTGCGCTTACTGGCAAACTTGGTTTTATATACAAACCTGATAAAAGTTGGTTGATAAGCCTGGCTGGTTCCAATGGTTTCAGGGCTCCTAATATTGATGACATGGGCAAAGTTTTTGATTCAGAACCAGGTTCTGTAGTTGTACCTAATCCGGATCTAAAACCTGAAACTGCATACAATGCTGAATTAGGAATAGCCAAAGTATTTGGTGAAGCTTTAAAATTTGATGTATCTGCCTATTATACATACTTGAAAGATGCATTGGTGAGACGTGATTTTACACTTAATGGAGAAGAATATATCAATTATGATGGCGAGTTAAGCAGAGTTCAGGCCATCCAGAACGCAGCACATGCAGAAGTGTATGGTGTACAGGCTGGTTTAGATATACGCTTTGTGTCAGGTATAGGTTTTTCAACCCATATCAGCTACCAGAAAGGCGTTGAAGAACTTGATGATGGTACCATGTCGCCAATGAGACATGCAGCTCCGGTATTTGGATCCAGTCATATTACTTATCAGGGAAGTAAATTCTCTGCTGATTTATACAGTGTATACAACGGTGCTATCACCAGTTCAGACATGCCTGTTTCTGAGCTTGGTAAAGATTATATGTATGCCTTGGATGCAAATGGTTTACCTTATTGTCCATCTTGGTATACATTGAATTTTAAAGCTATGTATCATTTGCTAGATATGATAACATTGACAGCAGGTATAGAAAACATTACGGATGTAAGATACAGACCATATTCATCCGGGATATCGGCCCCAGGAAGGAATCTTATTGCTTCTATAAAAATTAACTTCTAATATTGGTATGATGTTGCCTGATTTTTTCAGGCAACATCATACCAATTGCTTTTTCTCCAATTCTTCAATTTTCTTTACGTATCCTTTTTCTTTGTCTTCCATTTCATCAAACATCATATCATACTGGTCGCGTGTTGCTTCCATTTCCTCTTTTGTAAATTCAACCAGTTCTTTCTGTTCGTTTACTTCTTCTGCCAGTTTTTGAGTTTCCAATTCAAGCTTACGTACAGATGAAATATCGTAACCAATAAAAAGTATTTTTACTATTTCACCATTTTTATTCATTATTGGAGCAAAAGTCCCCGATATAAAAACTTCATTCTCTTCTTTATCTTTCCAAACAGGATAAGCAACAAACTTTCTGCTTGATTGAAGACCATTGAATATTTCATCAAATGAATTTGTATCATTTACATGTCTTAATTCATCATACTTAGTACTCATTAAGTCAGGCTTATGGTATTGCAAAAGAGTACAAAGATTGTCATTGAGACTATCAATTCTACCAGAAATATTCATTTCAAACATGATATTATTCTGATTTATAGCTTCCAACTGACCTTCCATTTCTGCTTCTCTCCTTGCCGCTTCTTCCTGTGTTGCCTGTAGTTCTTCTATGTTTTGTCTCATCTCTTCTTCCTGTGCCTGCAATTCTTCCGTTTTTTGTTGCGATTGCTCCAATAGAGCACGTGTTCTTACGCCTATCAGTGTATTTCTTATAGTTCCTGAAATATTTTCTGCAACTTTTTCTGTGAATTCTATTTCATATTTCTGCAATTCATGAAATGAAGCAAGCTCCATCACTCCCAGTATTTCGTCATCAAACTTTAATGGTACTATCAGCAAACAACCGGGAGGAGCATCTCCCAATCCTGAAGTAATTTCAATATAATTATTGGGAATGTCGGTCATATAAATACTTTGTTTTTCCAGGATACACATACCGGTAAGTCCTTCATGTATCTCAAATCTCTTATTTGCATATTTTTTACGATTATAGGCATACATTGATTTAAGTACAAGGTATTTTGCATCATTTTCTTCTTCTATCAAAAACAGACCACCCTGATTAATATTCAGGTATTTTATCAATCCATGAAGTGCATTATCAGCAAGTTGCTCAATATCATTTGCATTTTGTAATATTTCCGCAAATTTTGCCATTCCATCAGAAACCCATCTACGTTGTTCATCCTCAATTGCTCTGTTTTTTGCTGCCACTTCAGCTTGTTTTATTTTTTGATCAATAGCCAACACTTTACTCTGGATGGTTATTTTGGGAAACTTCTGTAAGTGTTTTTCTTGTTCTGTAGTAAGTACGGTACCATTCACTATACTGTTGAGGTTTTCATCCACCTCATTCACCAAGTTCAATACTGATTCTCTGGAATCATTCTTTCCAATTATTTCAAGAACCTTTGGATCTATCGACTGATTTTTGCTATGCCTGTTTTTCCAGCCAACAAAAAACAAGACTGCACATAAAATATTAACAATTAATACGATATTACTAAGTACATGACAAAAATTTGATACATTTCTTGTAATCTACTGTTTTTCTGTTAAGTATC
>PKSZ01000709.1 GCA_002869425.1 Marinilabiliales bacterium | reverse complement strand
TAATTCCTGTTAAATAAAAAACCAAATTTTCCAGTATATATTAAATAAATATATGAATCTTTTTCTGTTTTGTTGTTTATATAGTTAATTAATTGATATGGTTGAATGTGTTTCTTGAGATAATCTTCTTTATTTTCAATTTTAGTTATCAGTTCATTTTTTTCTGCTAATAATTTTTAATTATCGCTTTTAGATGCCTCATATAGAGTGATAAGACGGGTTAATTTATCCCTTAATTCATTAATTACCACAATATAATCTACATCCATTTTAACTTATTTATTATCTACAAATTTAGCATTGCTTTAACAATTATACAATTTTTATTTATCCTATTTTTTTAAAACTTTTGTTCCAAAGAAAAGACTGCATGACAAAGAGGCTTTGTAAGACACTCATACTGCTAATTATAAGCTCATTACCAATATTGTGTGAAGCGCAACCCAATTTAAAAATACCAGTAGGTCACTTTAGGTCTCCAATAGACTTCCCTATTCTTCTTTCAGCAAATTTTGGTGAATTAAGAACCAATCACTTCCACGCAGGTCTCGATTTTAAAACAATGGGCGTTATTGGAAAAAATATTTATGCTATTGATTCTGGCTATGTAAGCAGGATTAAAATATCTCCCTGGGGCTATGGTTATGCCTTATACGTAACACATTACAATGGTTATACTTCAGTTTATGGCCACCTTGATAGCTTTTCACCTAAAATTGAAAAGTTCACAAAAATGGTTCAAAACCAAAAAAAATCCTTTGATGTAGATATTTACCCAGGAAAAACTCAACTTGTTGTAAGAAAAGGTGAAGTAATTGGAAAAAGTGGAAATACAGGTAGCTATGGCGGCCCCCACCTTCATTTTGAAATAAGAGAAACAGAATCAGAAATTGCCGTAAATCCAATGTTGTTTGGTTTTGACATTAAAGACAATATCAAACCGGTTATTAAAAGACTCTATGTTTACAACTTCCCAAAGAATGAAAAATATAAATACAATTGTTCTACAAACTCATTCAAAACCGCAGGCAGAAATGGTAAATACACTATAAACAAAACCATTGAAACAGGTAACTACATAGCCTTTGGTATTGAAACAGCTGACTATCTTAATGGAAGCCACAATGTTTGTGGTATTTATGAAATAAAGCTTTTTGTAAACGATACCATGATATATTATTTTAAGCTTGATAAAGTGGACTTTTTTGAATCAAGATACATAAACAGCCATATTGATTACAAAGAAAAAATCAAAAACAGAACTAAAATTCATAAGCTGTATAAGGATGCAAACAATAGATTATCCAATTACGTTTTCATCAAGAATGATGGGTTTTTATCCGTTCCTGATAATATGGAAAGAAAAATAAAAATTGAAGTATCGGATACATACGGCAATCTTTCTGAATTAAATTTCACAATTCAGAAGGAAAAAGAAACAGATAATATTTGTGCAAAGCAGAATTGTTATTCTGTATTTGTTCCAATGAAAATTAATACAATCAAAGACTCCAATCTTTCCATAACCATACCCAAAGGTGCTTTATACGACACAATTTGCTTTCAATATCATAAAGAAGATGGTCATAACGATGTTTCCTTTATGCTTCACAACCCGGAAACGCCACTGCATTATCCTGTTAAAATTGAATACAAGTTGGATGATTCATTAAAAACCAAACGAGGTCTTCTTTTTATAAGAAAATACAAAAACAGAAAGTTTGCATTAGAATCACAAATTGAAGATAATGTCATAATTGCTGAAACAGATAAATTTGGCTATTTTTACATTACTCAGGATACTCTTCCTCCCTCTGTAAGAAACTATAGTTTTGGTGCAGACAGTACCAGACTCAAAAACAAAACAATACGATTCCGAATAACAGACAACCTTTCCGGAATTTCAAAATATAATGCCTATATTGATAATAAATGGCTATTGATGAATTTCGATGGTAAAACAGCTAAATTATCAGCTTACATTGACAAAGAGTCCTTACTAGAAAAAAAATATCACCATTTTCTTCTAATTGTTGAAGATGCGGTAGGGAATAAAACAAGATTTGAAACAAATTTTTCATTATAACAAGATGATTAAATACTATGCTATTGGCGCTATGTCTGGAACATCATTGGATGGACTTGATCTGGCATACTGTAAATTTGAACTTCAGGATCAGGCAGTTTGGAAATATTCTATACTACAGGCTGATACTATTGAATATCCTGAGTCTATTAAAGAGCTACTTGTAAAAGCACCAGGAATGTCTGGTATGCAACTTATTAAGCTTGATAGAATTTATGGTAGGTTTATTGGTGAACAGGTTAAAAAATTCAAATCCAATATATCTGATACACCTATGCTAATTGCTTCACATGGTCATACTGTTTTTCATAATCCCGGCGACCTGTTAACGTATCAGCTAGGAAGTGGTGCTGCCATTGCTGCTACTACGCAGATAACAACCATATGTGATTTCAGAACTATTGACATGGAATTAAACGGTCAGGGCGCCCCACTTGTTCCGATAGGAGACCGCAAGCTTTTCGGTCAATATGATATGTGTTTAAACTTGGGAGGTTTTGCAAACATATCTTTTGAAGAAGGACTAAGCAGGAAGGCTTTTGATATATGTCCGGTTAATATTGCACTGAATCTCCTTTCATCCGATTTGGGCTACAACTTTGATAAAAACGGAGAGTTAGGAAAAAAAGCCCAAGTTAATGCAGAATTAATTGAGGAACTCAACAAGCTTGATTATTACGATCTGCAAGCACCAAAATCATTGGGTAGAGAATGGCTGGAAAAAGAATTTCTTCCATTGGTTGATTCTTGTAAAACAAATACCATAGATAAACTAAGAACCCTATATGAACATATCGCTATCCAGCTTAGCAGTGTTATTAACAAAACAAATGGTAATAATATTTTTGTTACTGGTGGTGGTGCCAAAAATTCATTTCTAATTCAAAGACTAAATTCTTTGACCAAAAAAGAGATTATTATCCCCAATGAAAAAATTATTGACTACAAGGAAGCGCTCTTATTTGCCTTTCTAGGTGTTTTACGACTTAGAAAAGAATCCAATTGTCTTGCCAGTGTAACAGGTGCTGATCATGATAATATTGGAGGTTGTATTTATTTATAAGAAAATGACTCAGTTGACAAAAACCATAAGCAATTCACAATAATGCTAAAATTTCTTAGTTAAAGAAAATAATTAATTTTGCAGCGAATGATGAAATTTTCGGCGTACTTGTGGTTGGTATTATTTTTTCTAGCAGGATTTGTTTCGAATGCACAGGAAAAAGTTACTGTAAAAGGAATCGTAAGAAATGAAGCCGGAATACCAGTAGAATTGGTCAACATAACTGTTCTGGGCTTTTCAGGTACTACTTCTGATTTTAATGGCAAATATTTAATTGAAATTCCTGCCAATAAATCATATGCTTTTGTTTTCTCACATCTTGAATATAAAAATGATACGGTTTGGGTAAAAGGAAAGCCGGGAGAAATTGTTCGACTTGACAAAAGAATGGAACGTGGTGCTTTAATGTTAAAAGGTGTTACTATTGAAGATCAATACGAAAGAGCAAACAGTATCAGTAGAATTCCTACAAAAACAATAAAGGTAATACCAAGTGCTGCTCAAGGCATTGAATCTCTGCTAATTGGTCAACTTGGGGTTGCCAAAGGAGGCGGAGAGCTAAGTTCTCAATATTCTGTACGGGGTGGTAACTTTGATGAGAACCTTGTTTATGTAAATGATATAGAAGTATACAGGCCATTTCTCGTAAGGTCTGGACAACAGGAAGGATTGAGCTTTACCAATCCTGACATGGTATCATCTGTACTGTTTTCGGCTGGAGGATTTGAAGCTAAGTATGGAGACAAAATGTCCTCAGTACTCGACATTAAATATCGTAAACCCAATGAATTTGCAGGGACAGTATCAGCCAGTCTTTTGGGCGGTTCTGCTCATATCGAGGGCTCAAGTGATAATCATAGATTTACACATATCACCGGGTTTCGTTATAAAACATCCAAGTACATGCTTAACAGTTTGGATACAAAAGGTGAGTATAATCCTTCATTTTACGATTTTCAAACTTACCTTACATATGATGTTAATACCAATTTTGAATTAAGCTTTCTTGCAAATATTGCTCAAAACAAATACACTTTTGTTCCTGAGACACTGGAGACTGCCTTTGGCACATGGAATGAAGCGCTTAACCTGAAAATATATTTTGATGGCCATGAAATGGATAAATTTTCATCTGTTACAGGAGCCGTTTCAGGCAATTATCATCCATCCAAAAACAGGTCTTTTAAATTTATTGCCAGTGGCTACCAAACACAAGAAGTAGAAACATATGATATACAGGGTCAATATTTTATCAACGAATTGGATAAAGATATGGGTTCTGATTCATTTGGGGACAGCCTGATGAATATTGGTATTGGAACTTTTTTAAATCATGCAAGAAACTATCTGAATGCCAGAATTTTCAATTTATCACACAAAGCACTTATTGCAAATGAAGATGAAAGCAACATCCTGATGTGGGGTGTCAGTTATAAACACGAAATTGTAAGCGATGAAATAAACGAATGGCAAATGCTGGATTCATCGGGTTATTCTCTTCCTTATTCTGACACAGCTGTAAATCTATACAGAACCCTGGTCAGTAATAACGCCATCGAATCTGATCGATTAACTGCCTATATCCAGGATGCACACAACTTTATTCTGGACAGCTCAGAAATAAATCTTACTATAGGAATTAGGGCCCATTACTGGACGCTGAATAAACAGTTTATTACTAGTCCAAGAATCAATCTTGCTTATAAACCAAACTGGGAAAGAGATATTTTATTAAGGATTGCAGCAGGCTATTATTATCAGCCTCCTTTCTATAAAGAGCTAAGAGATCTTGATGGCAATATTCATACAGATGTTAAGGCACAAAAATCATTTCATATTGTTGCAGGCTCTGATCTCAACTTTTTACTATGGGGTCGTCCTTTCAAATTTATTGCTGAAGCGTATTATAAGAAGCTTG
>PKSZ01000407.1 GCA_002869425.1 Marinilabiliales bacterium | reverse complement strand
TAAAAAATGGCATTGAGTTTTTTATTTTTTGATTCAGACGGCTGGATAAAGCGATACAAATGGCTACTGAATTGAACCTTAAAGCCCGTATTCATATCGAAATAGAAACAGGTATGAACAGGACTGGCTTTGATAAAAAAGAATTCAAGAAGCTTTTTAAAAAGATCAATGAAAATAGAGAAGTATTGGAAATTGCAGGTATATGTACGCATTATGCAGGTCCTGAGAGTATTGCCAATCATCTGAGGGTGCAGAGACAAATTAGTAATTATAAAAGATATGTAAAACAGTTTGCCAAAAATGGTATTGTGCCGTATCGTAAACATACAGCATGTTCTGCAGCCAGTATAACATATACTAAAACCCAAATGGATATGGTGCGGATTGGTATACTGCAGTACGGTTTTTGGCCCAGTGATGAAACACGTATTCACTACTTACACAATGATGGTGAAAAATTGGATCCCCTGCAGCGGGTACTGAGTTGGAAAAGTCAGATTATGGTAGTAAAGCAAGTGAAAACAGGTGAGTTTGTTAGTTATGGAACAACTTTTCTTGCCCAGGAAGACATGACCATTGCCATTGTACCGGTTGGCTATTCACATGGATACAGCCGAACACTTAGTAACCACGGACGAGTTTTGGTACATGGTCATAGATGCGGTGTTATTGGTCTTGTAAACATGAATATGATGATTGTGGATATTAGTGGGCTTGATAATGTAAAAGCAGGAGATGAAGTAGTACTAATTGGTCGGCAGGGAGATTTAACAATTACAGTTCATTCCTTTTCTCAAATGAGTGATCAGTTGAATTACGAATTATTAACTCGCTTACCTTATGATATTCCCAGAATCTTAACTGAGTAGCAAAAAGAAATAATTATGGCTAGATATTTTAAAAAGCGCCATCAAGCACTGGGGCAGGTGCCAGGTTCGTTGATTTTTATTGGAGAAAAAAAGATGGATGTTTCTCGAATTCGCTTGATTCAATATAATCAAGATGAGTTGATTGAGAATGAATTGTCTTCTGTTGATGAAGTACAAGTGCAAAATGAGGGAGGAAAAGTTTCATGGATCAATATTGATGGTATTCAAGATCTTGATTTAATCAAAAAAGCAGGTAAATTGTTTGCTTTTCATCCACTCATGATGGAGGATCTTGTGAGTACAGCGCAAAGGCCCAAAATGGAGGATTTTGATGATAATGTATTTGTTTCTATGAAAATGCTCACCATAGATAATAAATCAAAAACGGTGGCCACTGAACAGATTGGACTGGTTTTGATGGAGCGTATATTGATTACTTTTCAGGAACAGGTTGGTGATGTTTTTGAACCTGTAAGGGACAGAATCAGAAAATCTAAAGGGAAAATACGAAATAGTGGTTCCGATTATTTATTGTACGCACTCTTAGATACAATCGTAGATAATTATATCACAATTATTGAAAGTTTTGGTGAGCAAATTGATGAATTTGAGGATAAAATTGCAGAAAATCAAAGTAAAAAAATGCAGGATCAGTTACATTTTTTTAAAAAAGAAATAAGATTTTTATTGAAAGTAGTTAAGCCGGTTAGTGAGTTGGTTTCCAATTTATTAAGAAATGATTCACAGCTGATAAAAGATGAAAATTTACCCTTTTTCAGAGACCTGAACGATCTTGTTATTCATGCTGTTGAATCGATTGAAACATACAAGAGTTTGCTGAAAGATTACCAGGACTTGTTCGATAATGGAGTGAACAACAAGATGAACGACATAATGAAAGTGCTCACCATTTTTTCCAGTATTTTTATTCCTTTAACTTTCATTGCAGGGATATACGGAACAAATTTCGACAATGTACCGGAGTTACATTACAAATATGGTTATTTTATCATGTGGTTTGTTATGATCGTAATTGCTGTTGTAATGATTCTGTTTTTTAAGAGAAAAAAATGGCTGTAGCCTCTTTAAATGATCAACTTGTTATTAGTCTACAGGACGATTTGTAGTACCTGATTATAGATTTCGAATGGTTTAAACCAAGGACATTAGGTAGAAATACGGACTATTAACAAACTTTTTTCAGGTAATTTTGTATAAACCCTCAGTTATTGTAGAAAATGCTTGTAAAATATCAAAATCAGATTAATAATACGTGAATGATATATAAGATGTTAGTACGATTGATTGAATTGAAATTCAGGTGTATAGGGAGTGTGTTTGTTGTTTTATGTATGGCTTTATCTGCTTGTCAAATACAGGACGAAAAGGAGAAAATATCCAATACAGAAGAAACTGGATGTATACGAACGTATGAAGATGCTTATAAGCTCATAACAAACGTAAGAACAGAGCGGAAGGAGAAGATAGAATGTTATATAGAAGATCTTATAAATCAGGCAAAGAGCGTACATGATGATACATTGATGCGAGATTTCTTTTTTAAACAGATGAAATGTGTTGATTTAGAGCAGGAAAATAATTCTGACAACGCCAAAAAAAGTCTATCTCAGTCTGAAAAAAACATATTGATCGATCATGTAAGAAATTATAATCTATTTTACGATATATTGTTTATCAATAAGGATGGATGCATATTTCATACGATACTAAAGCAAAAAGATTATAGAAAAAATTTGTGGATGGATGATTTGGCAAGGACCGAATTATCAAAAAAAATCAAGCAAAATCCTGTAAGAGATTTTGTCGATTTTCAATATTATGAATGCTCTGATGAGTATTCTGCATTTATTGTTGAACCTGTATATGAAAACAAAACAATTGTGGGTTGGTATGCTTTCCAGGTGGCCATAAATAAGATAAATAATCTACTTTCAGATTACAAAAATTTATTGAAAACAGGAGAAGTATTGTTGGTAAATAAAGAACAGTATTTTATGTGTGATTCAAGATTTGAAACGACTTCTGCTATTTTTGAAGAGAAAATTTCTAATGATAACCTTCTAATGAAATTTAAAACAAGATCGGGCAATTCAATTGTTAAAGATTACAGGGGCAAAAGCGTTTTAACATCTTTTGAAGTATTTAGTTTTTTTGATACAGATTGGTTGATTACTGCAAAGATTGATGAAGATGAAGTGGTTACAGAAATATATAGGAACAATCCGGAAAAGTTCACAGAAGAGCTGTATTCACCGGTAAATGTATCCGGGAATACTCCGATACTATTCGATGAAACAAATAGATTTGTAGCGGTTGATATGGATGAATACAAAAGAATAGATACAAATGAAGTTGTTTTTACTAAAAGTATATATACCTGTACGGGAGTGCTAATTAATTATCCCGGTCGCTTTTCGTATTTATTGCATTTAAGTCCTGAAGACAGGGTTTATGGAGGAAATAAAACCGATTTGATAAATAAGGTTCTGGAGAATATTTATTATAAGGAAATTAAGGAAATTGAAAAGCAAAATTTAAAATTTACTGTAATTGCAACCACTAAAGATGCAGTGGCTGGAATCGTTGATCAGCTGATTGAAAATGACATATTATTATCACAAATTGAGATTGTATTTAATCCCCATGCTTTATTTGCAGATTTTTATTACGATTTTAAAGACAATAATCGTTATGTTAGCTGGCAATTAAAGGATCAAGAAAAAAATTACCTGACAAATAAACTAGAAGTTTTTAGATCTCTGGGACAAAAAATACAGAAACAGGAAAAATTTGTCAAGCATAATACAAGATAAATTCTTTGTTAAATTATGCTTTCAGTTTATAAATATTACCGATAATAATAATCTGTTATAGGAGCTATGGAAGGTAATTTTATGCTTTTATCCTGAATTTCGACTCAAAAAGATGGGCATTTTGGCGGAAATCAGAAAAAAATGGTCAAAAAGTAAAGATAATTCACATTTTTTAATGCATTGAGCCACAAAAGCATTATCTTTGTAAATGTTTTTTTAAGGATTTTACGTTATCATCTCTTCGGGAATCAAGGTATTTTTCTTATTAAAATTAAAGTAAATAGCTAATTGGTCATATAGAGAAGACATTCGTTGGCCTCAATATACAGTTGGCTTAAGTATTAATCGGGCATAGTTGATCTAAATATTTAAAAAGATTATGCTCAAAAAAGTAATTATATTATTATGTTTGAAGGAAAAGTTAAATGGTACAATGAAACAAAAGGATTTGGTTTTATTGAAGTAGAAGGAAGAAAAGATGTATTTGTACATCGTTCTGGTTTATTGAAACCTTATGATGGTTTAGCAGAAGGACAAGAAGTTAGTTTTGAAATTAAACAAGGCGATAGAGGCGAATCTGCTATTAATGTTCAGTAGTATCATTAATGAAAACAGAGCCAAAACTTAAGTTTTGGCTCTGTTTATTTTTAGACAAAAGGAAAACAAAAGATGGATACTGCTTCCATAAATAGAAATAAAAAAATGTGTGCTTGTGGCTAGATCAAAGGAAACTTATGGGAAGAAGGAAATTCGAAATAAAAAAGCAAAAAAACGGAAAGCAAAAGAAAGCCGGAGACTAGAAAAGAAGGAGCAGGGAAAAAGCGGCATGGACGACATGATTGCTTATGTTGATGAGCACGGAAACATATCTGATACACCCCCCGATTTAGAGAATAAGGAAGAAATAAATATTGAGGATATTGAGATTGGTGTTCCCAAAAAGGAATTTCGTGAAGAAGATCCTAAAAAAGTTGGTACCATTACCAGTTATGATTCATTAAAAGGCTATGGTTTTATCATTGATGATAATACCAGGGAATCTATTTTTATCCATAGAAATGATTGCGATATTGAAATTAGCAATGGTTTGAAGGTTGAATTCCTTACCGAAAAAGGAGTAAAAGGCTTAAAGGCAATTAATGTAAAATTGCCGGAAAAATAATCACATTGTATATTCAGCTGATCATACGCATTTGTACTTAAAGTGTAATACATCTTTTAAGTGCCTGCATTGACTATCTTATCTTAGGATAGATTAAACTTTTTGAGATTTCATGGATCAAGCGGAATTTCTGTGGGGGAATCATTTTTTAAGCATAAATTTTAGATAATCTGAATAAGAAGAAAGGTATATTTCTGACTCCCCTGAATTGAG
>PKSZ01000408.1 GCA_002869425.1 Marinilabiliales bacterium | reverse complement strand
GGTGACGGAACATACACATACAAATGGTCTAACGGTGAAACTACTGCAACAATTTCAGGTGTAGCTGAAGGACAATATACAGTTACAGTTACAAGTTGCGGTGAAACAGCTGAAGGTTCAGTTACAATAGATGGACCAACTGCTGCATTTGAAGCTTCAGCTTCTGCTCAACCAACTGCTTGTGGTGCTGCTACAGGATACGCTTCTGTTTCAGGATACAATGGTGGAGTACCATATACTTACAACTGGACAGGTCCTAATGGATATACTTCAACAGAACAAATGATTGATAACCTGGAAGCAGGTACTTATAGTTATACCATTACAGATAACTTTGGTTGTGCTCTTACAGGAACAGTTGAAGTTATTACTCCAAATAGTCCTGAGGTTGCAATAGAGTCTATTACAAATGAGACAGTAACAACCATGGACGGCGAAGTAGCGATAGCAGTAACAGGTGGTACATCACCTTACACTTACAACTGGACTGGACCAAATACATATTCATCAACAGATGAAGATATAACAGGACTTGAAGGTGGATGGTATAATGTTACTGTTACGGATGACAATAGCTGTACAGGAACAGCTTCTGCTTATGTAGTAGGATATGATCCAGCTTGTGCAGGATATGAACTTACTGTTGATGCAATCACGGATGTTGATTGTTACGGTGACTTAGGTGCTGTGCAGGTTACAACTGTCGGTGGAACTTCACCATACACTTACGCATGGACAGATGGTTCTACTGATGAAGACCTTACCGACGTTGCTGTTGGAACTTATACATTGGTTGCTACTGATGATGCAGGTTGTATAACTTCTGTTATGGCATCTATTGCTGGTCCAACGGAGCAAATCCAATCACTATCTACTGTAACACACCCAGATTGTCACGGTGATGCTACAGTTTCAATTGATGTTACAATTACAGGTGGAACAACTCCTTATTCTTATGTTTGGGATACTGGTGAAACAACAGAAGATTTGGATAATCAATTAGCTGGTGCTCACACATTAACTGTTACAGATGCCAATGGTTGTGAATATGTTCATTATGAAAGCATTAGTGAGCCTGCTGAACTTGTAGTTACAGTTGATGCAGAACAAGGTCCAGTCAATGGAACAGGTGGAAGTGTTGATGTAACTGTTACAGGTGGAACAACACCATACACATTCTTATGGGATGATCCAAATGCTTCAACAACAGAAGATTTAGCTGATGCAGGTGAAGGTACTTTCACTTTGACCGTTACCGATGCAAATGGTTGTACGGCTACATCAACTGCAGTAACATTAACAGGTTTGGCTGAATTGACTGCTGATGAGCTTATTAAAATTTATCCTAACCCAACCAATGGTTTTGTAAAAATAAGTAATGCACAGGGTGCAAATATTACTGTATTTAACATTATTGGTGAGGTTGTGGCTACACAATCAGAAGCTTCAAATAATGTTGTGGTTGACCTTTCAGATAATGCTGAAGGAACATACCTTATTAAGATTGTTACCAATGATTATACTGTAACGAAGAGAGTATCTCTTGTGAAGTAGATCAGGAACAAATATTATAGAGGAGGCAGCCTTTGGGTTGCCTCTTTTTTTTTAATTTATCCTGTAGGATTTTGCAGAACCATTTTCAATATTTGTAAATGCTACAATACCGAAGTTTTGTGTGTAAAATATACTGGAAAGTGTAGTGTTTTGCATTATCTCAAAAACCTGATAAAACTCCCTGTTTAGTATAGTAATTGAATCGTGAAATGCAATGGATGATGTATTCCTGATTTGGTTGTT
Organism: Marinilabiliales bacterium; assembly: GCA_002869425.1. Taxonomy (GTDB): domain Bacteria; phylum Bacteroidota; class Bacteroidia; order Bacteroidales; family BM523; genus BM523. The sequence goes on along the minus strand of PKSZ01000408.1, from coordinate 3,281 downwards.
ATCAATAAAAAGTAGTTTTTGGTTACCTACGCTGCATACTTCGTTTTCTGACAATGCAGAGGTCAGTTTGAATTGGGTTTCAGAAGATGCTGTAGCATTTAATTCATAAGCTATTTTCCAGCATACTTCGTTGGATGCGAGCTCAAGTATATAGTTTTCATATTCATCAATTACATTCACAGGGTATTGATAGTTCAGATCTTCAAAGCTAACAGTGGTAATAAAATGCTCACTTCTGTCAACAAAAAATGTTAGTATATTTCCAATGCTATCAATGTATTGGATTGTATCTCCTTCTGAAAAAGGTATCCATTGAGTTTTATCAACCAGTAAACTATAGTAGTTATTTTCCGTTTTATTTGCATTTAATTCATCCTTATTCTTTTTACAGGATGTTAGAATAATTATAAAACCCAGGAATAACATTGCACTTCTCATAATCAGCATTGATTAGTTTTATAATAGTAAGGATTGCTGTTGAAGAGGAATTCGTTGCGTTGAGTGCAAAAAAAAGCTGAACAAAAAGTTCAGCTTCAATTATAAATACTTTATATTATCTAAAATAATATCCCAATTCTCAGGTCAAAATGATTCAACGAAATCTTTTCATTTTTTGTTTCTGATATACCGATATCTACTTTGTCAATATCAGTAAGTCCGGCAGCATAAACGGCTTCAACTAAAAGCTTCGTATTACCTCCCAGGGAATACTCAATTCCACCTCCAATATTCACACTTAAAGCAAAAGCTGGAATTGTTTCACCTTTCACAATATCATCAACTCCATTTTCAACTGTTGCTTTTGACATATATCTGAATCCGGGGCTGATACCAGCTCGTAGGAAATAAGTGATATAGCCTATTTCATTTGTTTTTCCTTTTATGCTAATAGGAACTTCAATGAACTGCATTTTGTATGTAATAATTGAATTTGGCAAAATGGTATCATACTGTTCATCTTCTGTGATAAATTTTTGAATTGTATCCAAATACTGAATATTGCCTCCATAATTATTATAGACAACACCTGCAGAAAAGGCAAAATTGTCCCCGAGATTATAATCACCCAATAATCCGACATTGTAACCGAATTTGATTTTACCATTTTCAGCATACTTTGGTCCTTCAGGTTTAGTCCAAGAAAGCATAGGGCTTACAACCAATCCACCAGATATTTTTTGTGCAAATCCTGAAATAGAAATTAGCATGATTGCAATTATAAGGAGAGCAGATTTCTTCATAGTTTAAGAATTTTATTAAATTTCTGAACTTTTACAAAATTAAAGAAATATAAATAATACTAAGCATAATTAAATAAATATTCGAGCCATGATTAAATATTTTTCTTTGTTGGTCTTTTTGCTACTGATTTGTAGTGCTTGTAACAATTTGGTATCAGATGTAGACATTACGGATTTGAGAGATGAATGCAAAGTAAAAATCAAAAGGTTTGATAAAGATTTATTTGCATTACCGCAAGATAGTATTGGTAATGAGATATTTGACTTGCGAGATAAGTATCCTTCATTTCTCTCTTTGTTTAATCATGCAATCATTAATATTGGTGGACTTGAGAACAAAAATTATAGTTCATATTTATTGCTTTTTACAAATACATACAGGGATGTATTTGATCATTGTCAGGAAGTGTATGATGATTTAACCTGGTTGGAAAATAATCTAACTGATGCCTTTTCATATTATAAACACTATTTTCCAGAATCTGTGCAACCCCAGGTATATACTCATATCTCAGGCTTTAACCAGTCTATAGTAGTAGCAGATTCTATTTTAAGCATTAGTCTGGAGAAATATCTTGGTGCGCAAAATGAATATTATACAAGACTAGCTTTGCCTCAATATATGCGAAGAAGAATGGATAAGTCTATGATTCAGTATGATTGTATGAGGGCTTGGGTCTCCTCTGAGTTTGAAACGCCTGATTCTGTAAATACACTTGCAAGTCATATGATTTATAATGGAAAGGTATTGTATTTTTTGGATGCTGTATTTCCTGATGGCCCGGATAGTTTGAAAATTGGCTTCACAACAAGAGAGTTGGGCTGGTGTGATGATAGTGAGAGTTCTATGTGGACTTATCTTGTTGAGAATAAATTGCTTTTTACAACAGATTATAAAACTATCATACGTTTTATTGATGAAGCACCTTTTACTGCTGCATTTTCCAATGATTCTCCCGGAAGAGCTGCCAATTGGGTAGGCTGGCAGATTGTAAAATCATATATGGATGAAAATCCAGATGTTAGTATACATCAGCTTATGCAGGATTGGGATTACATGAAGATCTTAAATTCATCGGGTTATAATCCCTGATCCAGTTCTTTTTTTAAAAAAGGAGCAGTATGTCCCAAGTTTTGATTGGCTAATTCTTCAGGAGTTCCCTGAAATAATATTTCTCCACCTCTTTTTCCTCCTTCTAGTCCAAGGTCTATAATATAGTCTGCTGTTTTAATAACATCCATATTGTGCTCAATAACAATAACCGTATTCCCTTTGTCTACCAAGCTGTTTAATACCCCTAATAATACGTTGATGTCTTCAAAGTGAAGGCCTGTGGTAGGTTCGTCCAGAATGTATAGTGTTTTTCCGGTATCTTTTTTACTCAACTCTGAAGCAAGTTTAATTCTTTGAGATTCTCCACCAGATAAGGTTGTACTCGGTTGGCCAAGTGAAATGTAACCCAGACCAACATCCTGCAATGTTTTTAGTTTTATGTAAATGGATGGAATTGCAGAGAAAAAATCAGCAGCTTCATTTATGGTCATATCTAGAACATTGCTGATCGATTTTCCTTTAAACCTTACCTCAAGTGTTTCTCTATTGTATCTTTTACCATAGCATTCATCACAAGTAACAAAAACATCTGGTAAAAAGTTCATTTCAATCGTCTTTACACCAGCACCTCTACAAGTTTCGCATCTGCCACCTTTCACATTGAAACTAAATCTCCCTGCTTTGTAGCCTCTTATTTTTGCTTCAGGTAAGCTTTCAAACAGTTTCCTAATATCAGTAAATACACCAGTATAGGTAGCAGGATTAGACCTTGGAGTTCTTCCCAATGGAGCTTGATTAACCTCAATTACTTTGTCGAGATTTTCAATACCTATAATTGATTTATAAGGAAGAGGTCTTTTAACTGATCGGTAAAAATGTTTGCTTAAGACGGGATACAGGGTTTCATTAATTAGAGTCGACTTTCCACTACCACTTACACCTGTAACGCAAATTAATTTCCCCAGAGGGAACAAAGCCGTTACATT
>PKSZ01000018.1 GCA_002869425.1 Marinilabiliales bacterium | reverse complement strand
GCAACAACTGTAATGCTAGTTAGTTTTGTTCAGGCACAATTAATGACTTTTGCGCAATCGCTTGGTATTATACTTGGAGCTTCTATAGGAACAACCTTTACAGTTCAATTAATAGCTTTTAAATTATCTGATTTTTCATTGTTGATTGTAGGAATAGGATTTGCAATGTTTTTTCTTTCCAAATCAAAAAACATTAAAAATCTTGGGCAAGGAATTCTTGGATTTGGAATTCTTTTTTTAGGAATGTGGCTTATGTCTGATGCTATGTACCCATTGAGGACATATCAACCATTTATTAATCTGTTGTTGGTTTTAGAAAATCCAATATTAGGTATATTAATTGGAACTTTGTTTACTGGCATTATTCAAAGTAGTGCTGCTTTTTTAGGAATTGTAATGGTATTAGGTTCTCAGGGCCTTATTACTCTGGAAGCAGCCATTCCGTTGATTTTGGGTTCCAATTTAGGTACAAGCATGACGGCAATTTTATCGAGCATTAATAGTACAAGAGAAGCTAAACGTGTAGCTTTAGCCCATTCATTGTTCAAAATTTTAGGCATACTATTGTTTGTTTGGTGGATACCAACATTTGCAGAATTAGTTAGAAATTTTTCGCCAATTGAAGGAATGGATGTATCCTCTCCTGACAATTTCAATGCAATTCCACGCCAAATTGCTAATGCTCATACATTTTTCAACATCCTATTAACCATTGTATTATTACCTGGAATTAATATTGCAGCCAATTTAATTACTAAAATTCTTCCTGATATAGAAGAGGATGAAGACGAAACACAATTTAAAACCAAATATTTAGAAGAAGATTTAATTTCAACTCCAGTATTGGCACTTAGCTTAACAAAAGCTGAGATTATCAGAATGGCTTTAAAAGTAAAAAAAATGGTTGAAGATATTTTACCCCCTTTCATAGAAAATAATCCTGACAAGCTAGATGAAATAAGAGAAAGAGAAGAAGAAATAGATTTTTTAAATATTAAAATAAACAGATATCTTAGAAAAATAAGTCAGGAATCAATTGCTGAAGAACGCTCGCACGAAGTTTTTCAAATGATGCATACATCAACCGAAGTTGAGCAAATTGGTGATATTATTTCTAAAAGGTTAATTCCGCTTGCTGAAAAAAAGAACGAGCTAAACATTCAATTTTCAGAAGAGGGACAAAAAGAAATTGAAGAATACCACTTAACTACTATTAAACAAATAAGTAGAGCAATAGATTTCTTCAAAGATGTAAATTTACAAGATGCAAAACACATTAAAAGAAAATATAAAAAATATAGACTTTTAGAGCAGGAACTTAGAAAAACTCATTTTGATAGATTAATTGATGAAGTTCCAGAAACTCTTGAATCTAGTCAAATTCACTTAGAACTTATTGAACTTCTAAAGAGAATTAGTAGTCACTCAACAAATATTGCTAGAATTTTACTTGAATGGAGCACCACAAGCTCTGACTAAATTTTATCTGCCACTATCAAATATCTCCAACACAGATAACGTCCCAGACCCACTGAATTCAATGCTTTTTCAAAAAAGCGTTCACTACCCAAAATCGATTTCTGAACGAAACCAATATTTGGCACAAAGTTAACACCCACATAACCCCCACTAAGCGGCAAACTATATAAAGTATGAAAGGTCGTTTCTTTTTTTGTAAATCCCATTTTAGGAAGTAATTCCAAAGCCGTTTCAAATTTACATTCGGCATCTTTATGCGCAGAAATAAACCGAAAAAACTTAAGCATCATCTGCACATTTGGATCCAGGATTAAAAGTCTGGCCCCAGCTGACGACACCCTTTTTATTTCTGATGCAACCAAATCAAAATCAGACTCTTCATACAAATGATGTAATACGTCACGCAAAATAATAGTTGTAAAAGCACCATTATCGAATGGCATTTTTTCTGCATTCACAACGCTAAATTCTGCATTAGGGAAAAAACCCTTAGCCTTCTGTATATTTTCTTCCAACATGTCAACACCAAGACAAGAAACTTCTGGGTAGTGATTTGTTATATAGCCAGTAGTAGATCCCAATCCTGTTCCAATATCCAAAACCTTATCCCCTTTCAAAAAACGAGAAAAGGAATGGATATGCTTATCATCTACCTTACCATAAAACTGCCTCAGGCGTTTTTCTTCATTGGGTATTTTCATCTCTAATTGCGACTTGGTTGCTAACCAACTCCTTCATGGTTACAATTTTTCGACCAGATTCAAAAATAGTATTCATTGACTTTTCTAGCAAATACATTTTTCGTTTCAATGGAACATCAATTCTTTCCAAAGGAACTTTATATTTTACATTCAGATCTCTTCTATCAGCCAAATCAGCTGGATGCATTAGATAATAAAAAGCATCAATTGTACGCAAACCATTCTTCAGAATTTTTGCAAATTTATTTTCCTTATAAATAAAGGCCAGTGTATGCCAGATTGCCAATCTCCCTGACGTTGTTGGTAATGGCAATATCCATATTCCTTTCTCTCCGGCATTTACTGATTTTTCTAGTATTTTACCATGTGAATAATACAATTGTCTGGAAGCAAATGAAGGAACCAAAATATTTCGCCTGGCTATTTTCCACCATCTTTTATCACCCAAATAGTTGAAAAGCAATTTCGCTGTTGATGGAAAAACCAAATATGAAGGAAAAACAGATGTATCGTACACATAACCCAAACGGATCAAGGTTTTTATTAAACGACCTGAAGTTGACCATCCCGGAGATATAAATCCCTGTGGATCAACACCTGTAATATCATTAATAATATCATGAGTTTTCTTAAGCTCAGCCTCAATTTCTTCCTGTTTTTGTGTTGCAAGATCCACATCATGAGACCAGCTATGATTACCGATTTCATGCCCTTCGTCAGCCAGTTTTTTTATTGCGCTTGCATACCTTTTATCTTCAAGGTCCTTCCCAATTACATAAACTGAATATTTAAATGAATATTTCTGAGCCAGATCGAGAAATCTGTCAAGTATTACACCATATGTGGGATCTTCATAGTTATCAGGATACCCCAAAATCTCGGAAAAAGAATCAAGATTTATATTAAATGCTGCATAATCATTTGATTTACCCATAATTCCTGTCAAAACAAATCTTTAAGACGAGCGATTCTGTACCCTTGATTTCTGAAATTTTTATAATCTTTCCTTAAAGGAAAGGAAAAATAACTGTCTTCAACGTTTTCAGGGGAAATAAATTCTCCTGATTCCAGATTTCTTAATGCAGCCAGTAAGGCATTTTTATATTCAGCATATACTTCTTTATAAAAAGCGATAAGACTTTCTTCTGAATCTTCTGACACCCTATGCTGATATAAAATTTTTCCTTTATCTATTCCTTCAGTAACTTCGTGAAAACTATATCCCAAAGGCAAACCATATAGTTTTGCCCAAAAGTAAGGGTACACCCCCCTGCAAGAGGGTAAGATGGCTGCATGTTTGTTAATAACGCCCAGCTTAGGAATAGACAAAACTTCCTTTTTCAAAATCTGACTAACCATTATTACAATAACATCAGGATCACAATCTTGCGTCCACTCAATAACTTCCTTCTGATTGGGATTTTTATAATATAACAATGGTATATTATGCTTTTTTGCCAGCGCTTTCCAACTCGACACTGATGAAAAAATCCTTCTTAATTGTTGAAGTACCGCAAATGAAGCAAACAGAATAAAATTAATGAACCCAAAAGTTTTCAGATAATATAATGGAATTTGCATTCCCTTTCTTCCTCCAAGCTGATCAGGAAAAAGCAATACTCCTTTTACATCATACTCTTCCAATAGTGCTGGCAGGCTATCTTTCCATGTATTAAATGCCCAGTTATAATCGCTGGTTGTGTAAATGACAATTTTTCTGCGACTCATTTCTTTTTCCAATGAACAATTCGAAAGCCTTTCAAAATAAGAAACCTGAGATAGCTCATAGCTGTTTTGAAGACCTTCATCTTAGATTTGCCTATACGATTTTTAGATCGCAATACCATAGGAACCTCAATAACCGAAGCATCCGCCCTAATTGCTTTTAAAAGCAACTCCAGCATTGAAATAAACCCGGATTCTGAAATTATTTCATTGTATAAGTCATCTACACGTTTGATTACAGACAAGCGATAAACCCTATAAAAAGAACTTAGTGTTAATACGTTGATATTAAACAATGAGCGAAAAACCATATTGGCTGCAAATGAACTAATTTTTCGAAAAAAATTGGTTTGCTTAAATCCTCCTCCCTGAGCATATATGGATGACAAAACCATTTCATATCCAAGATCTGAAATGGCAAGCATATTACTCAGGATACCAAGATCAGAAGTATTATCAGCCTCAAGGGTTATTATTCTATCATCCTCATCCGAAGCATTTTCAAGTATCCATCTAAAACCTTTATCAAAAGAATCACCCGGGCCCTTATTTTCTTCTTTCTCTATGACGTGTGTATTTTGTCCTGAAAAAACCTTTTTCAATAAGCCAACCGATCCATCTGTTGAACAGTCATCAACAAAGACATATAATACATCTCTATCCTTAAGAACATTTGTGAGATTTGAATGAAGTGTCTCAATATTTAACTCTTCATTGTAAACTGGTATTAATACATAGTATCTCATTGCTAAATTCCCAGTTTTTCCCTTTGCCATTCTATAGTTCTTGACAAACCCTCTTTCAGTCTAACCTTAGGTGTATATCCGAAATATTTACCTATTTTAGATATATCCGGGACTCTTCGCATCACATCTTCATATTTACCAAATTTCTCATAGGGAATAAACTTCAGCATAGGTTCTGAAGCCTCTCCATTCACAAGTTTCCATATAGTACTCGCCAATCCTAAAATAGAAATTTCTTCATCTGGATTAGAGCCAATATTGAAAATCTCATTCTTTGCTTTTTCCTCAAATATACAGCTCATTATACCATCTACGGTATCAGAAATGTATGTAAATGTACGCGTTTGTGTTCCATCTCCGTGGATTTCAATCTCTTCTTTATTGAAAGCCTTAGTAATAAAACTTGATTGTGGCCTACCCCACCAGGTTAAATT
>PKSZ01000530.1 GCA_002869425.1 Marinilabiliales bacterium | reverse complement strand
GGGTTTAATGCCATGAAAAATGAAATTGTAATCGAAACTATTACAATGAAATATTCATTTTACAGGCAATTATATGTTAAGGAAAGTTGATTCAAATAAATATAGAATCATGCCAATAGAAATTAAAGAATTGCTCATTAAAACAAAAATTGAAGATTCTTCTCCTCCGAAAAAGGAGACAGGCAAATCTTCCCAAATTAATAAAGCAGAGTTAATTGAAGAGTGTGTAAATGCAGTAATTGACAGACTGCAGGAAATGAAAGAAAGGTAGTTATGCTTCCGTCAAATATTCAGGCACAGGAAGATTCAGGGAGTCAGGCTTCAATAGAAATATTAACTATTCAGGCTTATTCCGATGATGCTTTTACCGAGGATACCGGGGATAGTTTTACAGCTCAGTTTAATCCGGAAACCATAAAGCACGTGATGAATATTGATTACGATACCGAACAGGCTATAGGTTCTTCTGGAGCAGATGTGAAATATAAGCAGACGAGACCTGAAACATTAAGTTTTAGATTGGAGTTTAGTAAGAGTTTTGATGCATCTAATGTGGATGGAAGTAATGAGGATCTAACAAAGGCTGTAATTAACAGAGTAGAAGATCTCAAAGATGTAATTTTTGCCTATAGTGGTGATATTCACAGACCGTATTTTATTCAGTTAAGTTGGGGCGATTTTACTTTCAAAGGTCAGACAACAGGAATCGATGTAACATATTCTATGTACGACATTTCTGGAGAGCCCAAAAGAGCAAGTATTGAGCTTAGCTTTATTGGTTCAATGGATGTGCAAACAAGAGCCAAATCAGAAAACAGAAGCTCTCCGGATTTATCACATTATATCGAATTTAAAGATGGCGATTCATTACCGGTAATATGCAATAAAATATATGGTAGTCCTGATTATTATTTGGAGATAGCAAGAATTAATAAATTGAGTAATTTTAGAAATATTGAACCGGGAAGAAGATTATTGTTCCCACCATTAGAAAAATAATTATATGGGATCACCAACACCTACAGGTCTTGTGAATTATTCAGTATCAGTTGATGGTAATGAGCTGTCTGCTGATTTTGAAATTGCAGGAATAACAACCTATAAAGGGGTAAACAAAATTCCATATGCAAAGATTATTGTTGTTGATGGTTCGGTAGCTGAACAAACGTTTGCTGCAAGTTCGGCCGATGATTTGGTACCTGGAAAATCTGTGGAAATTAAAGCCGGTTATGGAACCGACTTATCCACAATTTTCAAGGGAATAATCATCAAACATTCCATTAAAATAAATCAGGACAAATCTTTACTTATTATCGATTGTCGTGATAAAAATATAAAGCTTACTTTAAATAGAGACACACAGGTATTTGAAGATCAGGCCGATAGTGATATAATATCTACTGTGGTTTCTGCTTTAGGCTTGAGTGCAACCGTAGATTCAACTGACTATTCACACCCAAAAGTATATAAGTTCGATGCTTTGGATTGGGATTTTATTGTAACACGGGCCGAAATGAATAGTATGCTGGTAATTGCAGACGATGGAGATCTTTCTGTTAAGAAGCCAGATATGTCAGGGGAAGCATCCCTAACTCTGGAATATGGAAATCATATTTATGAGCTTGAATCAGATATTGATGCCAAAACACAACTTTCTTCTGTTTCTTCCAAATCATGGGATATAGGTTCACAGGCAACAACTTCTGGCAGTAGCTCGGATTCTGGAATTCCAGAGATAGGAAACCTTCAGTCTTCTGACCTGGCTGATGTGGTATCTCCTTCTGAATTTAATATGCTGCATTCCGGTCAGCTTGCCAGCGATGAGTTAACGGCATGGAGCAGTGCAAAGTTATTCAAGGCTAAAATGTCCAAAATATGTGGGCGCGTTAAGTGTGCAGGATATAGCGGTGTAAAGGTTGGAGATATATTGGAGCTGAAAAGTTTAGGTGATAGATTCTCAGGAAAGCATTTTGTAGCCGCAGTTCGTCATGATATTACTGAAGGAAATTGGTTTACATCTGTTCAGTTTGGGATAAACCCGGAATGGTTTACTGATCATATTGATATTAATACCAAGTCTGCTTCAGGTTTGATTCCTGCTGTTCATGGATTGCAAATTGCAAAAGTAAAAGCTTTACAGGATGATCCGGATGGAGAGTTAAGAATCCAGGTGAATCTTCCGATGGTTGATGATGATAATACGGTTTGGGCAAGAATGGCTTTTGCAGATGCAGGCGATAGCAGAGGTATTTGTTTTCGTCCGGAAATAGACGATGAAGTGATTGTTGGCTTTTTCAATGACGATATTCGCTTTCCTGTTGTACTGGGCTCTTTGTATAGTAGTTCTGCCAGTGCTCCGGTTGATGCATCAGACGATAATAATACCAGGGGTATTTATACAAAAAGTGGTATTAAGATTGAGTTTGATGATGAAAATACCGTTTTGTCAATAGAAACTCCGGCAGGAAACAAAATTACACTAACTGATCAGGATAGTGAACTGGATATAGAGGATCAGAATGGAAATACTATTAAGTTAAGTTCCAGTGGTATTGATATCAATAGTTGTAGTGATTTAAACGTAAGTGCACAGGGAGCTGTGAATATATCAACAGCATCGGGAGATGCAAGTATAAGTGGAATGAATGTAACCGTATCTGCACAGTCGCAGTTAACAGCTTCAGGAAATTCATCTGCTGAGGTTTCATCACCCTCGCAAACATCAATAAAAGGAGGAATTGTTCAAATTAATTAGATTATGTCAGCAGCAGCCAGAGTAGGAGATATGCATACCTGTCCAATGCAAACACCAGGAACACCGCCTGTTCCTCATGTGGGTGGCCCTATTTTACCACCGGGATGCACAACGGTTATGATATGTGGTCAGCCGGCAGCACGCTTGGGTGATCAGGCAGTATGTACGGGGCCTCCGGATTCAATCGTGAAAGGTTCGTCATCTGTTTTAATCGGCGGTCAGCCTGCAGCTCGAATGGGTGATTCTATGGCGCATGGCGGAACTATTTCACAGGGTGCACCAACGGTAATTATTGGAGGATAAATGACAAAAGATACAAACATACCATTCATCGGTCGCGGTTGGAAATTTCCTCCTGAATTTGATAATATACATGGTGAGGTTAGGATGTCAGAAGGAAATGATGATATTAGTGAAAGCATTGAAATCCTTTTGTCTACATATGTTGGAGAAAGATTGTTAAATCCAAAATATGGTTGTGATTTGAGTATTTTATTTTTTGAAAGTTTAACCGTTTCCAAAGAGAAGTTTCTAAAAGATAAAATTGAAACAGCATTGTTGCGATATGAACCCAGGATTAAGGTTTTAAATATCCAGATGACAAATAAAAGCCAGCAAGGTCGAATTGAAATTGATATTGAATATTTAATCAAAACGACGAATAGTAGGTCTAATATGGTATATCCATTTTATTTGAATGAGGGAACAAATTTATAAATGAAGGACAGCAAGCTAAATAAATATATTGTTCAGCGTCCCGGTCTCAGCCGAGACAAAAGGGTATTGGAATCTTTGTCTCCCGAATACTTTATGGCTGATGAACGGTCAAGGGAAGAGTACCTTCGTGTTTTGAATGATTATTCTGCTTTGCTTACATATTATAATGAAAGAAATATCCCAGATGGAACGTGGAGTAATTTTTTTAAAAACAATATAACATATCAGCTTGTATTGATAAGAAATTACAATACAATATCAGGAACAGAACTTGCCGAAAGAATCATTTCAAGGGTAAAAAGTAATGTTTCTTTTCACAATGAAGATGAGTGGATTAACCAGTTCATCATATACCCTGTTACCAATATTAATCATATCAATAACTGGTATTTTGTTACACAAAGTATTAAGGAGTTTCGGGACGAAATCGAAAAGTTGATTGTCCAGCATTTGAACAAGGAATATTCAAAGCTTTTGACCATTGTGAAAGCGTTGGAAAAATATTCATCAAAAGTAACACCTCTGATCAGGAAGCTTGATTTAAGAATACCATGGGTATACAAGGAGCGTTCTTCTGATGCGTATAACGAATTATCATTGAGTGATTTATTGCTTTTGGCGGCTGATGTATATAAAGAAATAGTTTTATATACAGAAGTGTTGAAAAACTCTGCTGGTAGGTATCTTGATGAGCATTTGAATCATTCAGGACAGGTACAACCGCATATGGGATTGATTCTTGGATTTTTAGATTTATATAAGAATGCTCAGGACGAAATCAATTCTTTTACAGAGCGTCATCTGAACCATTATTATGCTGATGTTTTAAAAGAGAAACCTTCTGATTTGCAGGCAAATTATGTAAATCTTTGTTTTGAACTTATTCCCAAACAAAAGGAATTGTTGTTGGAAAGAGGTCGAAAATTTAGTGCAGGTGAAGATGCAGAGGGAAATGAGATTGTATACAGTTTGTGTAATGATTTGGTTGTGAATCAGGCACGAATCATGGATGTTAAAATGCTCGTAAACCAAGAAGATGCATTGGTTAATATTGATCGCAGACAGAATAAGCTGGAAGTTGATACTTTTATTATTGATCGATCCCTGCAGGGTAACAAAGGATTGAGCCAGGAACAAATTGCTGCATATAATGAAAATCATGCAAATGATTTTGGTTTGGCTATTGCATCTCCAATTTTAATCCTTGAGGAAGGCTATCGTAAGATTAAATTTTTCTTTCACACGCAAAAGCAGTCATTGGTAAGTTTTATCGAAGATGTGAAAGCATTGTACCCTGTAGACGAGTTCAGGATCCCAGAGGATGTTGAAAGTATTATCGATAAGTTATTTTCAATAAGATATACAATTGAAGAAGAATATTTTAATATTCCACACGATAAAACAGAGTATCGATTGTTGAACCAGGAAAAAGAAGGAGTAGGCAACATTATTGAAATAACATGTTTGCTTGAACCGCATGATCCGGCAACAAGTATTTCCGCGCTTGAAAGATATAAGGATGCAGCAGCTCAGGGATTACCTGTTTTTGAATTTCATCTCAACCCAGCAAAGAGTTATTTGTACAAGTATTTTTCCAAAGTGAAAATTGAAAGTAT
>PKSZ01000543.1 GCA_002869425.1 Marinilabiliales bacterium | reverse complement strand
AGGTTCTGAGGAAAAAACACTCAGAAAGGATATTCCTCGTCAGTTGTGTTATGAGAACTATCTCTTCAACTTTAGTGGCATGAAGGAATATTTTGAAAACCAGAATGATCAGATACGAATAATGGACCACATTACTAAGGAGCGCATCAACACCCTTTATAGCAACACTAACCCAACAAACTACAATTTTGTGGATGATTATGACTACTTTCTGGAGGAAATGCACGACTCTTTGATTGCTAACTCTGCTGAAGATTTTGAAAAAGATTACAGGAAGCTGTATGCCGAATTAATGAAAGAACGGGAAGTAACAAATCCCGATAAAGACAATTGTTGCAAATATCTCAACCCTCAATTATCATATATTAAGGTACCTATGACCAAAGCTAAAAAAGGTGATGGGGTCAGGGTGAAAAGATTACTGTTGCATGACCCTGGAATTGAATCGGGCGATGAAATGGTTTATGGAACGGAATATATTTATGAAGACGAGTATGGAAAAAGCAGTGGTGTTGCCTGCAATGAACCTACCGAAGGGTTTGAAGGAAATGCAATTGTCACGTTATTACCGAGACATAAACAATCCTGGTTCAATATGGTTCATTCAGGACGTGATCGAAGAGCAAGTGAAGGTCCTGTTGGTGAAACAATTATGCCTATTGCAAAAGTTGTGCATTCAAGAGTGGTCACACGAAACATTCATACAGGACAAACCGGTTCAGGTTACACAATAAATTCATTTTACACCTGGAAAGATTTTCCGCCTGACAAAAAATTCAAAGCTGATTTTGCAAACTCAGAAATCGATGATGACGATCCTGCATTTGCATACTCAAATCTTACTGGCAAACTCGGTAGTGATCCCCACAAAAGATTTACATGGTGGGTGGTACCGGCAGGTGTTGTTAACTATCAAACAAACAAGCTTTGGATGAGCCAGGCCTTCAGATTTTTAATGCATGACATGAATGGTAAACCACGATCAGTCAGAACCTACTCAGGAGAATACAGTGGGCATACAGTTCCTGTAGGTGAGTCTTCACTTATGGTGTCATCTGTTGAATATACATATTTTGATCCGGGGGAGCCTGTAGATATGGTTTCATTTGATACGGGCACTGGAGAATACATTATTGAAAACAAAGTTCCCGGAAAAGAAGTTGATCTTACAATGGAAATGCATACCAATGAAGACCGTAAGTGGGATTTCAGCCTGGAGGTGGATATTGAAGTGATTCTGTCAGCTCCGTCAATCATCCCAACATTTGCACCTACTTTCAATTACGAAGAAACAGAAATTAATACACATGCCAATTCAAGGATTATACGCTATCCGGTTATCCTTAAAAGCGTTGAAACATTTAAAGAAGGAGTTCGAAATAAAACAGATTTCCTTGCCTTTAACAATGAAACAGGAAACCCTGTAGTTTCAAGAACCTATGATGTTCATCATTTTGATTTTGAGTATTATACCAATAAATATCCGGAATTGGATGATGCGGAAATACAAACAAAACTGGATGCAGGTGAATTGTTTGAGAACTCAGGAGCATACTACTCCTGGGACATCCCGGCTTCGTGGATGTATCCCGGAATGGGACAGAAAGCAGGAAGCTCTGATAATACAAACCAATTGAGTGCATCAGTAGGGCAGCTTGTAACATTTGGAGAATTTGGCAACCCGGTCACTCCCGGAGAGATGGAAGTTACTATAGATCACTCCGTTGTTGATAAAATTTCAGTGTATCAAAATGACAATGGCAGCTACGGTAATGAGCCATTAATTATATACAATTACAATAATGTTGCAAGATTTTATGAGAATAGTGCTCCTGCAGAAGGATATGATCTGAACCATCCCTGGGAACCACACGACCAGTTTGGAAATACTATTGGTATTTACAGAGCAGATGGCACACAGATTTTATTCTATGATGCAGATGGTAATGTAAGATGGTACGACCCTGAAGCAACTGATTTCCCATATCAATTGTACGATGCTGATGGTAATGCTATATATCATGAGGAGGAAGTTGGCGGAAGTTTTACTATACCAGTTAACACTGTTTTATCTGCTAATGCAATAACAATGAAAAAAGACTGGTTTGGCACGATTGATCCGGCTGTAGCTCAAGCTTACGGGCTTGAAGAAAACCCAAGTCCGACGCACTATGTATATGAACAATTGAATGCAAAATATTTGCCACACGAAACCTATGTGTTTAATTCCGGAAGGACCTCGGCAATAAATACCAACAGGAATTATAACGGAGGTTTATGTACAAACTTTGTTCCTTTTGACTGGACATTGACCAATCCTCGTAATAATGAAGATAATGGCTGGATGCATACCAATGAAATTACCAAATACTCGCCAAACAGCCAGGCGCTAGAAGAGGAAAATATTCTGGGTATTCCTTCTGCAGTTAAATATGGCTACCACAACTATTTGCCGGTAGCAATTGCAGGAAATGCGAAGTATAGTGACATTCAATTCTATGATTTTGAAATTCCGCAAAACGGCATTACTCAAATCACAGAATATAGCAATATTGCGCACTCCGGAAGCTCATCATTGTTCTATAACTATAACAAAGACAAGGTTTATCTGAACATATCCGGCCAGCAATGGCAGCAATCGGGATTGAAAGACAAAGGTGCCATAATAAAGGTCTGGTTAAAAAGCCATTATCCGACAAACAACGGAACGCAAACCCCTCTTTATAATGATAATCCAAACTTCAGACTCAGAGTTAACAACGATGTGAACTACGAATTTCCCTTCACAAAAATTGCACAGGTGGGTGAGTGGGCATTATACAGCATAAAAATGACCGACCTGGATAGTTATAGTTCAGGGATTTCCTTGAAGTTTATATACAATATCGATGATGAGTCGAATACGAATGGAGAGAAGGTTTTCTTCGATGATATAAGAATTCAACCGGTTGAATCCACAATGAAATGCATGGTTTACGACAAAACAACATTTAAAGTATTGACAGAATTCGATGATCAACATTTTGGGTTGTTCTATCAATACGATGCACAAGGTTCATTGATCAGGAAAATGGTTGAAACTGAAAAAGGATTGAAGACTGTTAGTGAGACACATATGAATGTGAAAACAAAAGACAGGCCTTCTATTGTTCAATAAATGCAAGTTTGATACTATGAAATTTTTTGCACTGATATCGAAAGTTCTGTTGCTTGTTGTCTATGGCATGAGTGCTGGAAAAACCCTTGCTACTGATGATAAGACTGAAATCTGTTACCAGAATGTCTGGGCCTGCTTAAAGACTGCCTCCAAAACAGAACCCCCGACAGGAAATGAAAGGATTGAACAGAATCAGAGAATTATGGTCAGGTATTGGGATGAATATAAAGTCCCGGATGAGATCTTCACAACCGGCACAATAGCTACAAAAGACAGAATAATTATGATTTCCGATGACCTGGAGTATTACCAGGATGAAAAGGATGTTATCATGATCAATAAAAAAACACAAAGCATCGTGCATACTCAATCATCGCTGTTTTATATGGATTCTCAGCACGAAAGAAGAAGGCTGATTGAGGAATTACAGGACACGGTAATGGCATATGTTAGTGGCAAAACTATGACGGAGTACAAAAGCAATGGAAAAAGCATTCAGAAACTCGAATTGGATATTGAGGAAAAAATGCAGAAGACTTTTAAAGTAAAAAAGCTGGTCTATCACTATGACCCCGGAAAGAAAGAGGTAATAAAGACTGAATTGTACTTTGATGAAAGCTATAAAATAAAAGCCAAGATCACCTGGTTTCTGGATGATGAAATCAGTTTTGACAAAGATATATTGAAAAAGCCTGTGAAAAAACAGGTCTTCACATCAGATGGCAAGCTGAAAGAAAAATACAATAACTATACCTACATTGATAATCAAGAATCTTCAAAAAACTAAGCATATGATACGTTCAGGAAAAATATTTTTGATTGCATTGGGATTGATTTCTTGCCTGTTTGTGCAGGAGCTATACGGTCAGCAATCGTCCCTGATATTGAATTACTCGGAATTATCTGGAGGAACAATCACAGATCCTGATGTTTACCTAACCAGTGATAATGCTCTGGATAGAAAAGTAACCGGTGCAAACGTGTATGCATCTTTGTTTCTTGAGGAAATATACAACATTGGTATTACTCAGAATATAGAGAACACAGTTGAGCTGAGACTTACGGTAAAAAAGGATGATAATTCTGACTTGATGGTTGCTACCAAAGAACTTACAATTACAGCCAGTATGCCTGAACAGTTATGGAAACTGGATATCATGAACTTATATGATCAGAACAGTATCAGTGAGGTTGAAAAAGTTGTAGTAGAAGTTTTAACCCCTTTAACAGAAAACAATTCAACAGAATTGGAGCAGTTTGTGCATAACAATATCAAACTCAAAATATTTCATGAAATAAATTATGCTATAGATATTTTACCCCATATTGATATAAATGTGAAGGATTTCCATTCTCCATATCCCGAATGCAATGAGAATTCTGTTATGCTTTGCGGAAGAAACCAAACATTCCTTTGGGAGCGCAATACCGATTATATTTACCCGAACTATCAGATACAGATATTAAAGCTGGAAAATACAGATCCAAGATATGCATATCTGCAGGGTGATGATGAAGTTGAAATAATCAGATCAGAAATAGACTGGAGCAAAGCTTTAACAATTGAGACTGATGGAATACAAAAAGAGACTGCATTTGGTGCTTATACCGAAATGCAGCTACCACTGGCGCTTCCTGAAGGTTCTGGTTTGTATATATGGAGAGTCAGGCCAATAGGTGATTATTACGAAGATGGAATAGCCGACCCACGTAACTGGGGTGAATGGACAACTACAACGGACCTGGACATTATTACCGTAGCAATTACTGATAATCAGGATGTTTTGACAGATGCAGCACTTATCGATCAGAATGAAAAGCTGGTGATTCTTGAAAACCCTTTCATTTTCTATATTCATGATTATGATCAGGATATGAACTATTCGTATGCACGTACATTTTCAGAAGACCTGAAAACAAACGAGGTGGTTATTTACGCTGACCCTCTTTT
>PKSZ01000667.1 GCA_002869425.1 Marinilabiliales bacterium | reverse complement strand
TTTGCAAATTGATGCGGGCAGGGAAAACGGAGTGGGCTCGGGGCGAATCAATGCTGAGGCAGCAGCTTTGGCAGCATATGCCACAATTGGCAATATTGTTCCCGATTTTACAGCTAGTTTTAGTACTGTAATGGTAGGTGAAAGCATTGATTTTACAGATTTATCAGCAGGAGATGATATCGTTTCATGGAGCTGGTCATTTCCGGGAGCTGAAACAACAACTTCAACACTACAAAATCCGCAGGGAATAGTATACAATTCTGCGGGAGTGTATAATGTTGGTCTCGAAATTAGCGATGGAGTGCAAAGCAAAACAGTTGAAAAAACTTCTTACATTTATGTTTTGGCGGGAAGTTCAAACTGGATCAAACAGGTTTCTGGTTTTGGAACTCCACATCGGGGAGTGAAGAGTATAGCTATCGTGGATGAAAATGTTGCATGGGGCTTTGCTTTTGATGTTGCCTGTGGCGAGATATTCAATGAGTTTACACGAACAAATAACGGGGGAGCAAGCTGGGAAACAGGTTTTGTAAGTGGCGCAGATATTTATGCCAACTATGATATCGCCAATATTTTCCCTCTTAGTTATAACAAGGCGTGGGCGTGCTTACATACAACAGCTACCGATGAACTTGGTCCCTATGGTGGTATATTTGTAACAGAAGATGGAGGAATTACCTGGACAAAACAATCAACAGCAGAGTTTAATTCACCGGAAAGTTATCCTGTGGCTGTTCATTTTTTTAATAACAACGAGGGCTGGTGTTTAGGAAATCAAGTAGATGATGAATTTGAAATGTATACAACTGCCGATGCAGGTATAAACTGGGAAAGGGTTCCTGTTGCCCAAATTCCCGATGCCATAGGAGCTGAAAATCCATTGTCAGGAAAATATGAGCATTTTGGAAATACTTTGTGGTGGGCAAGTTCAGAAGGCAGGGTATTTAAGTCAACTGATAAAGGTCATAACTGGACGGCAGTGCAAACAGGCTTAAGCTATATTACAGAAATGACTTTTGCGGATGAGAATGTGGGTATTGCACAGAAGATTGCAAGAAATATGCTGGATACATATATTGTAACTTTTGAAAACAAAATAACCACCGATGGTGGCGAATCATGGACCAGTTTTACGCCCGGTAGCGGTATCAGGAAAGATGGTCTTGAGTTTGTCCCCGGGAATCCGGAAATGCTCATCTCAATAGGTACAGATGGTGAAGTACTTGAAACGGTGGGTTCTGCTTACAGCACTGATATGGGCCTTACATGGACAGATATTGATGAAGGAGTATATTACAGTTCAATCACCATGATGGATGAGGCCACAGGCTATGCCGGGGGAATAAACAGGAATTCTACTTCCGGTGGAATGTATAAATGGAACAATATTATCAGTTCAAATGAAACACTAAATGTGTTAACACCTTCTTGCATCTATTTGTATCCCAATCCTGTAAAAGAAAAACTAAATGTAGAATTTGCGACAGAACCAGGCGAAGACATTTTAATTTCCGTTTATGATATTTCCGGTCGGAAGCTTTATGAATCACAATATAATCATCATCATCAGTCTGGTAAAGTTCAAATTAACACTCAAGGTTTTAAGAAGGGTATGTATTTGCTAAAAACCAGGATTGCAAACAAGCAATATGTAGATTATTTCATTGTACAATAGATATTTGCACGATGCATTAGAGTTCCTTATTTTTCGCATTTGAATTTCAATTATTGAGAGGTTTGAAATCTTATGAACTTGTTTGATTTGATTTACATTCCTTATGCCAAGCAAAAACTCCATTTTCCTGAAGCCAGCCGACTGGCCAACTCAGACCTTCATATCGCGTAACCATTACAAAATCTGTGGAGACTTTTTCCTGTAATCAAAATGTAATCAGGAGTCTATTAATGGTAGAATATCAAGCTCATCAGGATTCATTGCTGCGATAAAAAAAAGCTGATTGTCTTCGGTATTGAATTCCGGATTAGTGTTGATATAATTATGCTTGAATTGGTTTTCATTACTTTTGTGTTTTATCGCTACACTGTTTTTGGCAATGATTAAATTGGTCAGATGAAGGTATATTGGCATGGTTGAAGTATCAAGGTTAATCGTCAAGGCCATTTTTTAACTGCAATAAAAACTGCTTTAATATAATTACGAATTGGAGCTTGTGCAAACAGTAAAGATATTGCGTTTTGTTTTAGCGCATTTGTTACAACATCCCAGTCGTTTTTCAGATAATCAGATGCGAACTGTAAAGCACTCCCGTTGTTTTACCTTGCGATTATTTAATATATTTTAAGATAAAACAATTGCAAACGCATAAGGGACTCTGTAACTTTATAGATTGGTTTGTCTGTAATTTGATTGGATAGTAACAAAGAGAATTTTGTATTATAGAACAGATAAATAAATACCAGCAAAGAATAAAAAGGCTTCCTTTTTTATCAGGGCTTTTAGCGATTTTATTGTTAATTTTCGATCTGGGATTTGACCAGACTGCGTCAATTCAGCAGGTAATAAATTATTATTATTATGTAACGCTCATAATTGCTGCAATTTCAATTACAGGAAGGTATTTTTTCAAACATAGTAAGCCTCCTTACAATGCTCTATATGTAGATATACTTGTGATTGTATATATCCTATTTATTTTTCTTGATAAATTTCAGCTTACATCGGTATTTCACAAACACGTTTATACACATCTGCATTTGATTATTGTATTGGTTGTTATTCGTGAGTTATCTGCAATACGTTATAGATCAAAGAGTTTCGCATTAAATCCGCCTCAGATTTTTATGCTCAGCTTTTTTATTCTTATCATTATTGGAACATTTCTCTTGATGCTACCCAAAGCTACCAATTCAGGTATCTCGTTTATCGATTCTCTTTTTACTTCAACCAGTGCAGTGTGTGTTACAGGACTTATTGTGGTTGATACGGGTACTTATTTTACAGTTTTCGGTCAGATTATTATTCTAATGCTAATTCAGATTGGGGGCATTGGAATCATGACATTTATTAGCTATTTCAGCTATTTTTTTAAAGGAGAGGCAACATATCAAAATCAGTTATCATTAAAAGAAATGACGAATTCTGATAAGCTAAATGATGTGTTTGATACATTAAAAAAAATTATTCTGATAACCTTTTTTATTGAAGCTGTTGGAGCATTTCTAATATTTTTGAGTATAGATAGCAGTACAATTAGTTCGTGGGAAGAGCAAGTGTTCTTTTCAATCTTTCACGCCATCTCAGGATTTTGTAATGCAGGCTTTTCTACTTTGAGCAATAGCCTATATGATATTCATTTTCGTTTCAATTATCCAATGCATATGATAATTGCAGTGTTGTTTATTATTGGAGGAATCGGGTTCCCTATAATTTTTAACTTTTTCCATTATCTCAAATATAAGATAAGAAAAGCATTTTTTGTCCTTATCAGAAAGGATAGAGATATGTATCAACCCTGGATTATTAATCTAAATACTCGAATAGTTGTTGTATCTACATTGTTTTTAATCATAGTTGGAACAATAGGATTTTATTTTTTGGAATATGATAATACACTTGCAGAGCACAGTTCTTTCGGGAAAATTGTAACTGCTTTTTTTAGTGCTGTTACACCAAGAACAGCCGGATTTAATACTGTTGATACCGGAGCCTTACACTCTTCTACTTTGCTGGTTATTATATTTCTAATGTGGATTGGAGCTTCTCCTGCATCAACAGGGGGAGGGGTTAAAACCAGTACATTTTCAATCGCAGTAATGAATGTGATAAGTGTTGCCAGAGGCAAGAATAGGATGGAATTGCAGGGACGGGAAATTGATTCTTCGTCTGTGAAGAGAGCCTTTGCTTTGATAATTCTTTCGGTTTTTGTGATTGGTACAGCCATCTTTATGGTAAGTTCATTTGAAAAACATATGAGTATATTGCCTGTTTCATTCGAGTGTTTTTCAGCTTTTAGTACCGTTGGTTTGAGTAGTGGAATTACCTCAGAGCTTTCACAAGCCAGTAAGATTGTAATTATCATGACAATGTTTATTGGTCGGATAAGTATGCTTACGATAATTATAGGCTTTTTAAAAAGAGTACGATACCTGGATTATAAGTATCCATCAGAAAAAATATTAATCAATTAATAACAAGATATGAAATTCATTATCATAGGATTAGGGAATTTTGGGGTTTCATTGGGCGAAAAGCTTTCAAGGGCTGGTCATGAAGTGATCGGAGTTGATAAAGATATAACCAATGTTGAAGCAAATAAAGAAAAACTTACACATACAATTTGTCTCGACTGTAAAGACGTACAGGCTACTTCAATTTTACCGCTTAAGAATACTGATGTTGTTATAGTATGTATTGGAGAAGATGAGGGAGCCAATCTTATGGCAACTGCATCTATGAAAAAGATGAATGTTAAAAGATTGATTGTTAGAGCTACTTCTCCATTACATGAAAATATCCTGGAAGCTATGGGGATCGAAGAAATAATTCATCCCGAGGAAGAAACAGCAAACAGGTGGACTAAAAATATTACCATGAACAGAGTTGTCGATTCGTTTTGCTTATCGGACGAATATGGACTTATTGAAGCAACTGTACCAGAAAAGTTTGTTGGAAAAACATTGGTGGAGGCAAGAATAAAAAGCGAATATGAGGTTGTTGTCTTAACAAAAATTAAGATAAGCGAAAGTGAGAACAGTATTGGTGTAAAAAGAAAGGTCAAGACTGTTGAGGGGGTTGCTTCCTCAACAACTGTGTTGGACGAAAACGATATCCTTGTTATGTATGGAAAACTATCTGATATTAAAAGATTACTGAAGAATGATTAACAGAAATATCATGCTTGTTGAAATTCAGACAGGCAGATTTAAATATGTCAAAAATTTACGCTTTGATCGGCTGTAACTGGAAAAGGAGTTGATTTAGTAATAACCTGAGTTCGATTTTAAAATAGGGTTATTTGATTAGTTTCGATAGTTTCATATTTAATAGCTGGTTTCTTAGGAAAGAATGAGTATGCAATCAGCCCAGCAATGAGGTTTGTTATAAAATTCTCGAATGATCTATGTCTGGAGTGCTCAATGGAGCAAATA
>PKSZ01000445.1 GCA_002869425.1 Marinilabiliales bacterium | reverse complement strand
AGAAGTGGAAGCTGTAACAAATGCAATGTATGCTGTAGGCTTGGGTAACGAATATGTTCAGTATACATTGAGTGATTTCGATTCAGATTTTACTGCATTTTGTGAACCTCCTGCAATGGTAAGTTTTACAAACTATTCTGTTAACGGAACAAGCTTTATCTGGGATTTTGGCGATGGTCAAACAAGTACAGATGTGGCGCCTGATCATACGTATACATCAATGGGAACATATACTGTTTCACTAATAGCTGATGGAGGTGTTTGTGGCTCAGACACAATGGAAATGACCGATTTTGTTTCTGTTGATCCTGTGAATCCTTGTTTGTATTTAATGCCTTCTTCCGGTTCTGATCAAACTACCAATTGCTCAGGAACTTTATTTGATAGTGGTGGCGATTCAGAATACCTGAATAATAACAGTTCAACATTTACCATTGAACCCATGGGGGCGTCAGTAATCAGTTTGAATTTTGAATACCTGAGCTATGAATTGGCTTGGGATACATTGTTTATTTATGACGGGCCTGATGTTAATAGTCCGCTGATTGGATCATATACGGGTGATACCTTACCGGGTGGAGGTCAGATAATTACTTCTGGAGGTGCTATTACTTTCAGGGAGCAGACCGATCAGGCAGTAACTGCTTCAGGTTTTGAAGTGAACTGGCAGTGCAGTTACCCGGAAAATCCACCCGTTGCTGATTTCGAAGTGGACAATGATAGCAGTTGCACGGGTATATTCGCTTTCACTGATTTATCATATAATGGACCAACATCATGGCTTTGGGATTTTGGTGATGGAAATACCAGCACAGATCAAAATCCTGAGCATATTTATAGTATCGATGGAGATTTTACAATTTCTCTTATCGCAGGAAACGATTATGGAACAGATACAGTTGAATTTCAAAATATAATCCATGTTAACCTTCCTGATAATCCTGTTGTTCAGGATACTACAGTGTGCGGTTTTGGTGAATATACAATTTCTGCACAGGCTAATGGAGAGGAAATCTATTGGTATGCCAACGAAACATCGGATGTGGTTCTAGGAATAGGTGAAACATTCAATACTCCTTTTATCAGCACAAGCACAGATTACTATGCGCAATCTGTTGTAATGAGCGATCCTGAGTTTACTGCAAAACCAGATAATTCCGGGGGTGGAGGATATTTTGGAAATGTATCTTACATTCATTATCTGGTATTCGATTGTTATACACCTTTTGAATTGAAATCGGTAAAGGTTTATGCAGATGGAGCAGGTGACAGGCATATTGCTTTGCGCGATGCCAACGAAAATATTATTCAGGAAGTAACAGTTTTTGTTCCATCAGGAGAAAGTCGGGTAGATTTGAATTTTACTGTTCCTGTTGGATTAAATCTTCAGCTTGTAGGTCTGGAATCTCCTGATTTGTTCAGAAATAATGCAGGTATAAATTATCCTTACGAAGTTCCCGGAGTATTGTCAATAAAATATAGCAGTGCAGATACCGATCCCTACAATTACTATTACTATTTCTATGATTGGGAAATACAGGAAGAACCTTGCGTAAGTGCCAGAGAGCCTTTAAATATCTCAGTCGTGGATGTGAATCCCGGTTTTAATGGAATGGTAATCAATACTTTTGAACCCGATACAATTGTATTGGATGCCGGTGCAGGCTATGATTCTTATCTATGGCAGGACGGTTCAACAGATCAGTCTTTTAATGTAGCTGATTTCGGATGGCATTATATTGAAGTTTCTTCAGGAACGTGCTCAGGAATTGACTCAGTACTAATTGATAACCAGGTATCTGTAAGTTCAATGGACATGAATAATGTTCTTGTTTATCCAAATCCGACCAGTGGTGAATTTTTTGTTAAATTAGTTCACACAGAAAATTATAAAACCTTAAAAGTATATAATGCATTGGGTGAGCTGGTTTTTATGCAGAATAAACCAGAAGATATGAATAGGATAAACTTGAAAAACAGCGGTTTGTATATCCTTCAATTAAGTACAGGCAAAGAACAGTATCAACATAAAATAATCGTACAATAATTATGAAAAAGCTTATTTATATATCATTTTTGCTGGGCATGGGATTTTTATTTTCATGTCAGCCCGAGGGCCGCATTTACGAAAAGCACAAGGAGCTATCGCCAAATGTTGAATGGAAAAAAAGTGATAAAATCGTTTTTGATGTGAATATCGAAGATGCAAATACTGTTTACAATCAAAGTATTGCATTTCGTTATGCTTATGGATTTCCGTATGATTTGTTAAAGGTGAAAGTTACAAGAAAAAGTCCTTCCGGTGACGTTGCAGAAGCAGTATATGATTTGCTTGTACGTGATGAAAAGGGAGAATATATTGGAGAAGCAGGTTATGATATATGGGATAGCGAACATCTTGTAGAAACCAGTATTAAATTTCCAGAGAAAGGAAATTATGAATTTACCATTGAACCTCAAATGCCGGATGATCCTGTACCATATGCTATGGAGATAGGTTTGGTTTTGGATAAGGTAGGTCCCAATCATTAGTTATTGACTACGGATTTTCACCAATAAACTTGAAATAAGTGAAACAAATTGCATTTTTTGTCCTGTTGTTTATGTGTCTGCATATTGCAAAGGGACAGGCTTACTTTAATGTGATCATAGAAGATACTCTGGTCAATGTTATAGAAGGAATTGAGCAAGTAGATGATGGTTATATCCTAAATGGTTATACTATAAATAATGGAGATTATATCATAGTCAATAAAAAGGTTGATTTAGAAGGCAATTTGATTTGGAGAAAGACCATAGAAAGACCAGGATTTAATTTATATGGAGGCAGGGAAAGATCTTTTTTCAAATTAGCACAAGGTGGGTTTGCATTAGCTGGATCTATTAATACTGATACCACATTTGATAAAACAATGCTTTTTGTATTTAATGAAAATATGGATACACTTTATACAAAAATCTATAACATTCCTGATTATATGAATTTTGCGTTTGGTGGTATCCAAACAAATGATGGTGGGTTTGCGTTAACTGGAACAGGTCGGAACCTGACAGATTTTAATATTATTGATTGCTTGTTATTGAAAACAGATAGTTTAGGTGAATTATTATGGTATAATACGTATGGAGGGACAGGATCAGATAATTCATTATATGTAGTTCAATCAACTGAAAATGGTTTTATACTAGGAGCGTATACTCTAAGTTTTAATAATACAACTTGGCCTGGAGATCAGTACATAATAAAGACTGATAGTTTAGGTAATGAGCAATGGGGCAATAATTATGGGAATGTATCGTATGATGATGGAGCTGTAATGGATTTAATAAGAACAAGTGACAATAATTACATTTATGTAGCGTCAAAAAATTATTACCATGCTATTAGTGATGATTATTCTGATGAGAGAGGAAGGATAATTAAATTTAATAATCAGGGCCAAACTATATGGGATAAAATTTATCGTGAATATAATGATTTTTACGAGCCTCATGATTCATCTACTAGTAATTTTTATGGAATAGAAGAAGGAGATGATGGAAAGCTTGCAGTCCTTTGTGGTGTAACTAAACTGGATAATTCATTCTATAGCAAATTGTACATTCTAAATAGTGAAGGAGATTCATTATACACACTTGAATTAGTTCCACCAGATGGCTATAATTATGTTGCTAATGAGGTAAATATTATCAGGAAAACCAGTGATGGTGGTTTTATAATTGGTGGTAAGATTTATAATTTTTTACAATTCCCACCAGAAAAAACATGGTTGATAAAAACGGATTGTAATGGGTTCTATGGTTCTCCGGAAGCCAATTTTTCATATTCAAAAGATAGTCTTACAATAACACTTACAAATCATTCTGTTTTTGCAGATAGTTGTATTTGGGATTTTGGAGATGGCTATCAGGAACTTGCTGGTATACATCAAACAATTACACATACTTATGCAGATTCA
Source organism: Marinilabiliales bacterium (assembly GCA_002869425.1). Taxonomy (GTDB): domain Bacteria; phylum Bacteroidota; class Bacteroidia; order Bacteroidales; family BM523; genus BM523. The sequence goes on along the minus strand of PKSZ01000445.1, from coordinate 1,156 downwards.
GGATACTATAGTGTTCAATTGATAAGTTATAGCAGTTGTAATGCTGATATTACGGATGAGAAGGTTGAAATCATTGGAGTTTTATTATCCGGTGTTGATAATAGTGTACAAGAAGATGAAATAAAAATCTATCCTGTACCAGCAAATGATTTTATTGTTGTGGAGTTCAATCCTTCTAACAGGATTGAAATTATGGATATGCAAGGTAAGTTATTATGCAATCTAGTTTCAGAGAAAAGTGCAGAAATGATTGATATTTCAGAATTTAGGAGCGGAAGTTATGTTGTAAATATTTATCATGATGAACGTTTATTGTTTTCCAGAAACATTATTGTTCAAAAGTGATTCGGTTTTCAATATCGCAATGCAATCCTTTCGATGCAATCACAAACATTGCCGGGACCCATTAGGCGAAGGGTGCGTAAACAATCACCACTGTTTGAGGAGGAACGACGAGGTTAGGTGATTGTAGCAAACGAGCCATTAATGGGAGGTAATGTGTTGTGCGCCGCAGCTGCTTTTGCTGCCTTTTGTCAGCACACAAAAGGTAGTTGTGCAACGAGTCTGTACCTTTTTACAGAGTGCCAAACTTCCATTTTGCACTAAACACGCCAAAAATAACACTTGAGGAATTTCAATGCGACAAACCTTTATCTGCACGAAAACTGCTACAAAAGGTATAAGGTTTGTTTCGGGTTGAAAAACTGAAGTATTTCAAGGGTTGCTTTGCAGCGCAACCCGCCTGTATTTTTCAAAGCTGGAAAAATACAGAAAAAACCTGTTCTCAGCGTAGTTTGTAACTACGCTGTAGCATTTAATTATAACTGAATTAAAAATTCAAAGAATAGTGAATCGTAGATACAATCTATGATTAGGTAGGGCTACCATCGCAATGCAGCGTAGACAGTTTTTTATGCCAAAGATTGAAATAATGAGTGGCATTGGTAGTTTTACCGGGGCACCCGTAGGTTGAAAAGAAGGTTAAGAAAATGCATTGTTTGAAGTCACGTAGTGACAAAGTTAGCATTTTTAGTTCTTTGAAACCTTAACGGGTCGGAAAAATTACCAGCCACAAAGGCATTCTTTGCTTCCTTTCTGTGCCAGGCAGAAAGGAAGGCGGGCAGTGGCATTTGCCTGAGATCAATGCGACAAACTT
>PKSZ01000336.1 GCA_002869425.1 Marinilabiliales bacterium | reverse complement strand
GAGGTTTAGCATTTTGGTATTGCAAAATCGAACCTTAGAGCGATCTTGAATGTTTGCGATTAGTAGACAGTGAAAAAAGAGGTATTACTTATAACGGTCGGCTGTAAGTGTAGTAGTGGAGCGTAGCGGAACTATTACATTTACAGCGTGTTGGCGTCTGGAGTTAGTTAACTTAAGTTTTTTCAAGCTTTGCTTATTTCTTATAGCACTACTAATTTACAATTAATTTCATCTTATAATTCACATTTCCATTTAACTCCACAAAATATAGTCCAGGAGATAGGTCTCCACAATATATTTGTGCCTTGCTCTTATTATTGTCTTTATTTAACAATACTTTGCCAGTTATATCAGATACAATTATGGAGTAATCAGTTTTATTTGGATCAAGAATATCTATATAAACAACATCACTAGTAGGATTTGGATATATTAGTACATTTTGGTCCGAAATTTCATCTGTGTTCACAATATAATCACCTTCAATAAGAAAATTATCAATTCTCATTCCTTGTTTTGTTCCTCCGCCATAAGGTTCCCAATTTGAGCGGTACTTGTATCTGAACACTACAGAAGACTGTCCAGATAAAAATGAGACATCAATGCTTCTCGGGTCAAGTGTAGTATTTAATCCTGACCATCCGGCTTCATTATTAAGATCAGAAAGACTACTCGAATTAAACCAATTTGTTACTGTTCCATAACTACTTGTAAGGAGAGACCATGTTATGCCTCCATTTGTAGAGTATTCAAGATTACCTCCATCATCACCACTTCTTCCCATACACATCATATCAAATGACATTTGTATATTCTCAAGGTTGCTAAAATCAAAGTTAGGAGTCTCCAGATACCAGGTAGGTACTTGACTGGTATTCATTGTTCCATTTATTCTGTCTGTAAACATCTCCCCTGATACAATTCCTGATTGGTATAGAGGCTCATTTATTGCTGTAATATTTCTGAATCGATACTGGGTTTTATAATGTGTTGAATTTCTGTAAACATAATGTGTCCATCCATGAAGAATAGTGTCAGAAAACTCGTTAAGATAGGGGTATTCCTGAATCCCTTCTGTAGATAAAGGCCAGCTTCCGATGTTATTAGCTTCATTGATTTCTGTATTACTGTTATCTGAATCCAACTGATATATCAGATAATTATATCCAGAAATAGTTGTAGAGCATGGAAGCATGGAATTTAAATAGTATCTGCAATCCGGTCTGATTCCAGGAATAACTTCAGAACCGATTGCCAGATCACTTCCATTCAGCAGACTGTCAGTAGATAGATAAAACGCCACTGTAGCAGTATCTGATATATAATTTCCATTATTGCTGATATGCATAAAAAAACTGATATAATCTGAATTTGGACTTTTGTACAGGGACTTCTTATAATCGACTGCTAAATCAATGAATTTATCCCTAATTATAAAATTATCAATCAATGCTCCTTCGCCTAAACTATTTACAGGAGTCACAAAATTGTATCTAAATTGTACCCTTGGATAGGATTTCAAGTGACTAATATCCAAAACATATTTATAAATTCTTTGTCCGTCTCTTGATTGATAACCATTTGAAGCTATAAAACTCTTTTCGTAAGGTTCAAATAATAAACTGCTCGAACTCGGCGCATAATAGAAATTATCAACACCGCCATAAGATTCATATTCCATTGGGTAATACCAAGACTTAAATGACCAGTTTGTTGTATCAAGTACATGCCAGCTTTTTCCATTGTTCACCGAGTAGCTCATATTGATATGAGGTTGATTATATGTGTAAGTAATATTAGTATAATTATCAAAGAACATATCAAATTCAAGAATAGGATCAGCAAGACCAGACAACTCAAATACTGGTGTATATAGAAGCATAAGTGATTGAGACGCTGCTATGCCTGATGGTTGTGTTATCATTGCTTTTTGTCCTGAGAAAGCTTCAGTTATTACAGATCCTGACGGACTTGCCCAACTCCACTCATCAGATCCGAACAAACTAAGGTGATACCAATTGTCAATCTGATTCTCAAAATCATTTTCGTAAGGAACTTGCAAAATAGTGTTCAATACTACTGGAAAAACTGTAATATTGTTTGATTCCCACATTTCATCAATAATGCTATCTGCATCAACCTTAGAAATTATATAATAATTTCCTGCGACGTTAGTAGGTAGTGTAAATCCAAAGTTGCAGGAAATAAAACTCGTATCACTTAATACAGGCTCAATGTTGTTGCCGAGAAATTGATCTCCGGCATCAAGAAGGCTGTCTGTTGACCAGTAGAAGTTCGTCTGGGAGGATATTGCTTCGTTAAGCCCACTATTAAACAAGGTATAAAAGAGAGTATCTATCGGCTGAATATTGTTTAGAGTTCTTGAATGATTGTGTTCAATACTTAGGTCAGGTAAGGGCGGCCCAATATATATATCATCAACCACCATGTAATCAGCATAATTTGTATAGTGAGCATAACTATCTAGACGAAATCTTATTTTACTACTGTGGTAGCCAAAAACAGAATTAAGTGCCTGACAGTCACAATCCCAGTCATTAAATCGGCCACTTTCAATTGGAAGACTCGTATTATAATATGAACTTGAATATGGATATGTTGTTGATTTTGTCATCTCAATATCAGAGTTATAAGTTGAATAGTATTCATTAAAGAATTTAAACCAAAAACAAACCACATGTGAAATACTATCGCTCAAATCAAGGTAAGGGGATTCAAGAAAATGTGAAGTCTGACTTGCTCCGCTAACAGGAGGTTCTTCTATATACCAAGCATTACTTCCTGAATGAGTTCCAAATATTTTGTGCAATGAATTAGAGCCAAAAGCCCAGTAATCAGAACCAAGTACAGAGCCGTATTGTGTGCTTTTTGCATAAGTATTCCACCAATTGTCTGTACTTTCAAAATCTTCACGGTAAGGTGGTACAAATGTTGAATCGACATGAAGTATCATATAAGCATTATTGTCTGCTTCGTTTGTTTCCTGAAGGCTATCATTAAAATCATGCACCATAAAAATATAATAGTCTCCATAATACAAACCTGGTATCATATCAAATGTCGTACTCCATTCTGCTATTGAAGCGGTAATATTCCCTGTTTTATAGCCTAATAATGAATCGCCTGTATCTAAAGAATCATCATAAGAGAAATAATAATTGGTCTGGTTGGGGTATGTTGGCGTAAGCAACCCTGAATAGTAAATAGGAGCAGTAACATCAAAGGTTTCAAAATACTTTGATACATGTGTAGTTATTCCGTTAATACCTACTATGTTAACGCCATTAGGTTCAATTCTGAAATTATCAATAACCCAACCTTCCTGTGGATTTGAAGTTCCTCCGAATTTAAAACGGAACCGGACAGCAGGTTCTCCCGATAAAAAACCAAGACTATGGCTTGAGAACTTAAAACCAGAGGAGTAATAATTTCCAGACCATCCAGGTTGTTCTAAAATACTTATATTACTAGTTCCTATCCAGTTAATTTTTTCATCGGTAGTACCATTAAGTAGTGTCCATGTTAGACCACTATCAATTGAATACTCTATATTACCTCCATGATAACTGTATGTTTTATATTGATGTGCGAATGACAAAACAAACTCAGTTGTATCTGTCAAATTAAAATCTGGTGATTCAAGACACATAATCGAATTCTGAGTAAAGTTTCCAGCAAGATTTGTAGCCCAGACATTGTTGCCTGATAACGAGCTATTAAGTGACGCCCCTGAAGGAATACCATGTTGCCAATCATCTGTCCCTTGAATACTATAATGTGACCAACCTTCATCGGTTCCAGAGTCAAAACTATTATAATATGGAATAGCTATTTGGCTATTTCCAATATTAGTGGTTGCCACTAAAACAACTATCAAATAAAAAAATCGCTTTACATTCATTTTCAATATTTTTATAGTTACTACATCTGTTTTCTCTTGACGCCAACGGTCGCGTGTAAGCACATACCCGCAGGGTTGAGTTTACACGCTGTTGGCGAGAGTTATTTAGCTGGTAATACTGTAATTGCAAAATGTATCGAATCCCTATTTTCATATTCTGGTTCATCAGTCTTTGCTTCGACTATTATTATTTGATGTTGACTAATTAATTCTTTAGAAATATTAATATTAAAGTGAGATTCCTCCTGTTCAATTTTAAAACCGTTGATGTCTGAAACAGAATATTTTATCTTTCTATTCCTCGGATCATGTGCTTCAATTATTATTTCATAATTATCTCCAACGTGCAATATTGGTTTATTATTTAGCATTCCTTGATTATCAGCCCATTCATTACCTAATGAATCAGTTACTCTAACAATTTGAACAAAATAATCTTCTTTCATTTCATTTTTATTATGATATATTGTAATCATGTTCTTTAGATCATGGAGTATTCCTGTCAGTAAACATTCCTGTGAATGTAAAATAGATCTGCCATGAGCTATTGTATTTCTAATTTTTTCTACTTCACTAAAGAATATTTCAAATCGCTTTTTGTCATGAAGTAATGGTTTAAATAGCTCCCAATTTTTATTAATGATTGTATTCAAATCATAGAAATCAGAGAAGTACAAAAGTCTATTTTCTGCTAATATTCCTTTTTGCTTTTTCGTTTCAGTTTCTCTTTTTTCTTTCCATTTTTCAATTCTGTCAGGAGATACTTTATAATCAGTTTCATCACTCGAACCTAATAAATGAAAAATAATTCGTCTTAAGGTGTTTTCATACTCAAAAATCATAAAATTTAAGTTTACATTTATCTTCCTTTTAATTCTCGCCAACGGTCGGCTGTAAGTGTAGTAGTGAAGCGTAGCGGAACTATTACATTTACAGCATGTTAGAGTGCGTTTCTTTACATAATTAATATCTTTATCCAATTATTCAAGTTTTCCATCTAACCAATGAATAATGTTTAATAAAAGCTGTAAATTATCAGGAGCCAGTTCTTTACTGTTCATTCCCATATTTACAGTCTTTCCTTGATAAACTGTAATCTGAGCTGAAAACATTGCAGCTTCCCCAGATACAACAACTTTGCCTGTCCCATATGTTTTAAAAGACAATTGAGACCAACCTTCCGCACTTGTTATTTTTGTATT
>PKSZ01000420.1:5144-6030 GCA_002869425.1 Marinilabiliales bacterium | reverse complement strand
CCTCACGATATTTCTTAGTGTCTTCTACCGAAGCATTAAGATTTTCCATCATTTGACCGATTCCACCGTAAAGACTCTTAGTTGCTTCAAGATGCTCGTTTGCACCCTGTAACTGAAGTTCATAAACAGCATTAAGAGCTGTAATGTTTTTCGTCATTCCTTCAAGCTGCTCTCCATATGTTTTGTTTCCTTCTGTTGATCTCTGGAATTCTTCATTCATTGAGCCTGTAAGTTTCTGATAAGACTGCGCCAACTCTTCTCCAGCTTGTGTTACTTTGTTTGTTATATCAGCTGTTGAATTTGCGAGTGTACTTGCATAATCTTGTGCAGATTTTGAAACAACGTCTACAGTATTAGCATAAGTTGAAGACAACTCATCTGCTGACTGATTCAGTTTTGTAGCTGACTCTCCGTAGAAATCTGCAAATTGTTGTACTTTTTCGGATGCTTTCTCAAAATTGGCAACATAATTATTTGTAGCCGCAGTAGCATCTGAAACATCGTGTAACTTACTGGTTGTATCATTCAGATTTCTCAAACCATGACCAAGTTTTTCAAACAGTTCAGGTGAAATTTCTGCACTTTCCAATAATGAATCAAACTTCTCTAAAGCTGATTTGTGAGATGGCTTTTTGGTATCCTCTGATTCTAGTTCTTCATCGATATCGAGACCTGCCAGTTCGGGGTAAGCCAAAGTCCAGTCCAGCTCTTCGTGTAAAGGCTCAAAAGCAGAAAAGAAGAAAATAACTGCTTCTGTTGAAAGTCCTGCGATCAACATAGGCCCTGCTCCTGGCCAGTGCTGAATCTTAAAAAGAGCTCCAACGATAACAACTGATGCTCCCCAGCCATAAAGTTTGGCCATAAACTTTTTCCAAGTTTTACCTTC
>PKSZ01000420.1:0-5135 GCA_002869425.1 Marinilabiliales bacterium | reverse complement strand
GTGCGCGTGTTTTTAAGGGTTAAGAATTAACGTAATTATATAAGTAAAATTTTAGTAAACCTGTGATCCTCCTGAGTCATTTCTTTCACGTCCTAAGAAGGTTCTTACACATCTGAATCCAATGTATGACTTTGCAGTATCCTGATACTCATAAGTTCGGCTACCACATTGCAAATAATATGCAATATCCTTCCAGGAACCACCACGAATTACCTTTCGTTTGAGAGCCGGTGGATCTGTTGGTCTTGCATCATATTGATAGTCTGGATTCAAATCATCTGTATAGCTATAGGCAGCTTCATCAAATGCATTGGAAGTCCATTCCGCCACATTACCTGCCATATCGTACAAACCATATGCATTTGGATCGTTAATACCTACAATTACAGGATAAAATCCACCATCTGCCATATAATTTCCACGCAAGGGTTTGAAGTTTGCAACAAAACAACCTGTCATATTCCTTGTATAATATCCACCCCAAGGATACATAGATTCTCTTAATCCACCCCTTGCGGCATATTCCCATTCTGATTCTGTTGGTAATCTATAGTCCTGAACGAATTGCTCTCCCCATTTTGAAAGCGTTCCATTTAGAAGCTGTGTTCTCCATACAGAAAATGCAGTTGCCTGTTTCCAGGAAACACCCACAACAGGATAATGATCATAAGCTGGATGCCAGAAATACATTTTCGTTGCAGGATCGTTGTATGAGTATGTAAAATCGCTCATCCAGCAAAGTGTATCAGGATAAACATTGATTACATCCATCATGATATAAGTTTTACGACTCTCAACAGGAACTTTTTTTCCTACGTTTGAACGATCGACCCGTATTCCATCTGGATTTTTCTCAACACTCCAATTGGTTACATAATTTTCGCCATTGTGTGTTTCATTGTATTTCTGATTATCATAATCATAAGATCTGCGCTTCTTTCCTTCAAAATCGTACTTCTTTGCAGCTTGCTTAAGATCAATCCAATAATACGTAAACATCAATTTTCTTGTATCAATTTCTTTCCTGCGATAGAATCTTTCATGCTCAGGAAGATACATTTCATCCAAGATATCTCTCTCATCCTCTCCTTTCCAATAAATACTCTCATCCCAATTCAAGAAATAAGGATCAATGGTATTTCCATACGCATCTTCTTCGATTTTGTGCTGATCCAATCCGTTTTCTGCCAGTTTCACTTTTGCAATTGAGTCTCTAACCCAATATACAAACTGACGATACTCATTGTTGGTAATTTCGGTCTGGTCCATCCAGAATGGATGAATAGAAACTGTTTTTGCTTCCGCTGTCATAGCCCAGGAAACGTCCTGATCGTTTGGTCCCATGTTATAACTTCCCATAGGAACATAAATCATTCCATACGGATCTGGCTCATACCATGGTTCACGATTCTGAACACCGATCAGCTCACCATTACCCCAGTTACTGCAACTATTGAAGAGACTGAGAAAAAGTAAACCGAGTGAAAAGAATTTCAAAGTTTTCATAATACCTCCGGTTATATTGTAATTAGCAAAGTTTCAAATTTATAAATATCTAACGCTTTTATAACTACCCGTTTGTTTATCCATTTTCAGGTTGAAACAGTAACGAGCCATTATTTCAATTGTACCATCATTGTAGGCACCCACATCTGAAGTTGTAAAATCATACGCAATTCCGATGTCTAGTCTAATAGGTAGTGTAACACCCACCATTGGAACAAATGCATCGCCAATTCTATATGTTATACCACCCCACGCCATTCTCTTATATTCTAATATAGCATTGATATCATACTGTGTAGTTGCACCATCTGATTTGATAAATATACCTGGCTTCACTACAAACAATCTATTTGGCAATTCATAAAAATATCCAGCCGCCAAATAATAATGTCTTTTCATATAACTTAGCTCTGTACCACTAAACTTATATTTCGTTTCGGGTAAATGAGTTGAAGAAATACCTACATACAAATCGTTTGTTCTGTAATAAGCACCAAACCCCGCATCGAATGCTATTTTACTCTCAGAGTAGGGAACAATCGGATCTTCATAAGGATTATTAATAGTACCATCCAGCATACCTGGTGTAGTCCAGTCACCATCAATTGCTTTATTGATAAAACCCAGACTCAATCCTAAACCCAACATTCCGTCTCCAAGCTTAAGTCTGTATGCATAATTCAGCGTCATCCACATATTCGTTTCAGCACCAATTTCATCCTGCATAATTGACAAACCAACCCCACTATTGATAGATTTAATCTCGCCGTGGATACTACCTACGTAGGTTACAGGTCTACCATCACCAAAACCCAACCATTGATTTCTATGAAGCATTGTTCCACAAACAGCACCATTACATCCAGCATATCCCGGATTAATAGCCAACATGTTATACATATTTAAACTAAACTGTGGATCTTGCTGCGCATAACTTACTCCCCACAACAGGGTAAATATCAGAGCAATTTTTAATTTCCTCATAATGAGCTAGTTAGAAATATCTTTTTTACCTAGTTACTTTCTACAATGAGGTAAAATAAGTAAAAATATTTTTATATCGCAAATTTTTATCAACAAATAAAGGTTGATAAAGGGATACATATTTTTCTATTTTACCATTTATTCGAACAATTGTTTCGTTTTGTTTAATTATTTTAAATATTTCGGTCAAATTTTTGAATTTATTAAGACAGTGTATTATTATAACTATGTTTATCTTATGATTATTGTATTGGGATAAAATTTAACTGATTTTCTGATACATTTTTAGCCATTTGTTTGGTATTTCTTGATTACAGGCCTTTTGGTAATCCTCATACGAGCAAGCTACAATAAGGTTTCGTTTTTTTTCACCACTTCTACTTTCAACCCGCATCCACCATCGATCTGATTTATTGCTTTTATAAAAAACGATTGGATCTGAAGCATCACTTACCTGTACTACAAATTTCTTATAATCAGATAGTTTAGCATAAGGATAATCATTCCTTCTCTGACTATAACCTTCGATAAAATACCAAATAATCTCAGACAACAAATTAGCAGTATGGAAATTGATGTCAAAATCAGGATCAAAACCATCAAGCACAAATAATTGCACTTTATCACTAATTCCGGCATACCGGGAAATCATACACGCCTGATCTCCATAGAGACCATTTGCCGAAGCCTGTAATCTTGCAGGTGCTTCAGATTGACGAATTGAATTGATACTCATGTAAACAATATCTGCATCCCTCATGACTGGCTCCACTTCCTTTGGATTGGCATTCACCTGGCCAAGTCGTATAGCATCAAACAACAGTCTATCAAGTAGCCTTGTATCATTCTGACTAACCAGATATGACTGAAATCCAAGATTTGTATAATTGAACAGAAACTTGCTCCTGTCCATAATTATTCTGCTTAGAAAAGGTGTTTCATCGGTAGCATCATTCAACTCCTTATCAAGCTCTATAGTAGAATTAACCGAAACAACACTAAGCGGAGTTTCAAGACATTCGAACACCTTATATATATGGTATAAAAATCCGGAGTCTGGAGACAAACAAACTGGCACAACCTGCTTTTCCAGCAAAATAATAAACACTTCTTTCAAAGCAGCAAGTTTATCAGCAGGCGTATTTCCATCCTTCAGGTTACCCATATCAAGGATACCAATATTCTCATTAGGCAAATACAATTTATATAAAAACTTCCTTACAGGATCTCCTAATTTCCCCCTACTATCGATATCGAAGAATGCTATTTTTACATCATTTATATTTTCTGGAATTTTCTGCTCCGTATAAATTCCGGCCTGTTGCACAAACTGAAGTTTTTCTTCTGACTGAAATTGATTTACAAATTCAGTATCAACCGGATTAAAAAAATCAAAGATTTCTTTCATCTATTTTTTCTTTCGTGAAACCTTAGATTTTCCAGTTTTATTATTTCCCGATTCAATGAGTTCTTTACACTCATCCAATGTTAATTCTTCTGGATTCTTACTTTTGGGGATTCTGTAATTTTTCTTTTTATAAGAAATATATGGGCCATATCTACCCTGAAGCACTCTTAGCTCGGGTTCTTCCTCAAATGTTTTCAATACACTCTTTTTGTCCTTTTCCCGTTTTTCTTCAATAATTTCAATAGCTCTATCCAGTTCAACAGTATGCGGATCGTCTGTGTTTTTATTCAGAGAATAGAACTTTGACTTATGACGCAAATAAGGGCCGAACCTACCAATACTTGCGACCACTTCCTCATCTTCATAAACACCTATATCCCGGGGAAGCTTAAACAATTCTAATGCTTCTTCAAGGCTTATTGTTTCCAAATGTTGGCCCTTTCGCAAGCTGGCAAATTTTGGTTTCTCTTCATCCTCAACACTTCCAATCTGGGCAATGGGACCATATCTACCAATCTTAACACTAATAGGCTTGCCCGATACCGGATCATCACCCAAAATTCTTTCGCCCTTGCTTCTAGTAGAACTCTCCAATGCTTTCTCAACCTTTTGATGAAACTGAGAATAGAACTTTTCTATCATTTTGTTCCATATCAACTTACCACTTGCTATTTCATCAAATTCCTCTTCAACAGTAGCCGTAAAATTATAATCCAAAATTCGCTCAAAATGCTCAACCAAAAAATCTGTAACAACGATTCCAATATCGGTAGGAAATAATTTAGACTTTTCGTATCCTGTATTTTCCTTTGATTGTTTCTCTTTTATTTCAACATCTTTTAGCACCAGACTATCAATGGTTCTCTGGTAACCTTTCCTGTCTTCCTTTACTACATATCCACGAGCCTGAATAGTAGAAATAGTTGGAGCATATGTTGATGGGCGTCCAATTCCTAAGTCTTCAAGTTTTTTCACCAGACTTGCCTCTGTATATCGAGGAGGTTTTAATGAAAACTTCTGGCTTGCAGTTATTTCAAGTGCTTTTAATTCATCGTCAATTTTTACTGCTGGTAAAAGTCCTTTGGTACTTTCTTCCGTATCGTCATCTGTAGATTCCATATACACTTTCAGGAATCCATCAAACTTAAGAACTTCACCTACTGCAACAAACTCTTTTTCTGCATTTGAAACAGCAATGGTAACATTTGTTTTCTCGAAAGAAGCCTCGGTCATTTGC
>PKSZ01000204.1 GCA_002869425.1 Marinilabiliales bacterium | reverse complement strand
TAATTACATTTTTAAAATAACCTGCTGCGTCCAGGTAGTTCTTATTGTTGTTGGTGTTGTCGGCATAATAACTTAATTTCCCAAAACCAATTCTATAGCTAATATCTTTAGGTACAATAAACTGAACGGAAAAATCTCCATCTGTAACGGTTGCTTTTCCCTTATATAGAATACTGTTTTGCTCTGTAAATGAAAATGGTATGGTTCCATCATTACTTAAAGTCACAATAGAATCAGGTTTGTCAAATACGGTAACATATGCAATTCCATCAAAATCATTTAATTTATTTCCTTCGGGATCAGCCACATATCCACTAATGGTGACTTTGCTAAGGGCTTTTAATGTGTCTGGTATGGTGCTTACTGGCTGGTTGTTGATTTCGGTTGTAATAATTTTATATTTTGGAAATGTAAGTTCTAATGCGGGATCACACAGCAAAGTAAAGTTACGGGTATTTGTATTTGAACCAGATGCATTCTTCGTCAATCTCATTACGTCTCCAAGCCTGTAATAATTTTCCAGGGTATCTTTTGAGAAAATATAGTTGTAAAAATTTCTGTTCAAGGTCGCATTTTGACTAGCATAGACAACCCTGGTTGTGGTGAAGAGTCCTATGCCTCCTCCGTTCGAGTTTAAGAATACCAGTTCGCCTGCTGAGGTTCTTTCGTAATCATCAAATTTACTAAACTCACAAGTGGCAGTCATAAACAGAGGCAGAGTTTCAAAATTATCCCAAGAGTTTATATCACTAACACCTACTATGGCTTCATGAGCAAGCCCGAGTTCGCCACCATGTCCAGTGTAATTAATTATGAGGGCACCTTTCTTTATTCTGTTTTCTATAGCAAGGTTAACATCAGGATATCTTTGACCGCCACTTCCAGATGTTTGAACATAAGCATCAAGATAAATTTTATCAATATTGAAGTTTTCGTATGTAGTATCCAGTCTTCGTGCAAGTGCGTCTGCATCAATAACATGCGTATTTCCATCTTCGTCATCACCAATGAAACACAACCAATTTCTCCAGGGACCATAGCTGTCGGCATTTTCACTATATGCCAGAATTTTATTTACTACACCTTGTGCTTCAGTTGTTGTTTTAACAGGAAATCTGCCAACTCCAATGTCCAGGTCTCCATATGTTATTGTTTCTGAATCACCTAGTATTGCAAAGTAATCATCAGTTACATAAGAGCTTGTTGGTTTGGTCGAATTTTCACTCTGATAGGTTAGTATGTAATTAGAGTTGGAAGGATCATCAGATTTATTATCATACGATCCATCTCCAAATAGCAGCAAATATTTCGGAATGTCCTGAGGAGTAGCTGATTTATCATAAAACATTTTCATCATGTTTCTTATTGCACTTACATCTGGATTTCCGGAACTGAATTCATTATAAACTTCTTCGTTGGTAACTACCAACACATCAAGATTGTCGTAATTTCTGTGATGATCAGCTAGTTGGTTGGCATATGTTAAAAAATCTACATGTGAAACAATTACCATGTCTGGATTTGGTTGCCCGTGAAGATTCTGATTTTCAACACTTCCAACTTCTTCAACAGACAAATATCCATTTGTGGAAAAAGCAATAAACTCTCTCAACGAGTCTGTTGCAACCGTAAAACTTAATACGGACTGGTTTAGACTGGTTGCTATTTTGAATGCGTTGGTTGGATCTGTTATATCCCATACCTGCACTGTGTTATTTGCATTGCTGATACTGAATGTTGTAATATTACCTGCACCCACCGATTCTGTATTTCGGAATATCATTTGACTACCATGCATTTTTAGCTGACGGATTGCATTTACCTCAATATAATCCAGCCAGCCTTCAGATTCTGCTCCCGGTTTATCATATGTGAGCGTAACCGTAATATTGTCTGTATTTGATATAAAATCAGCTGTTGTTGGCTGTTCCCACGCAAATGTAGCATGTTGATTGCTCATTGAAACTGGTTGATTTTCAATTTCGGCCAAAAGTTGGTTGTTTGCCTTTAATTGAAAGTATGATGTGTCTGAATATCTGGCCAGTGTATAAGTCCTTATTTTAACCGGTTCTGTTTTTTTTAGGTTATTTAATGTAAAATTAAAATTTTGAGTTGTTGTAATGTCAAAAGATTCTCCAACCCAATTCCTTCCTGATTTGATGAGATTTTCCTCGTCTTTTTCATGAAATTTAAAGTCGTTGAATTCAGAAACATTTGTGTTACTTCCAGAGAGGGATGAAACTGTTTGGAATGTTTTATTCCTGCCTTTATCGGTAAGAAAATAGTGAGAATAGTTTGAGTATAAGTGATAAGTATGCCGGAATTCCTGATGGGCTTCATCATAATATATTTCGTGCGGCCCTTTGCCATAAAATAAAATGTAATCACCCCCATTAAATACGCCATCGCTACCTTTTTCAAACCATATAGGATTTTCTTGCAAATCCGTATAGCATTTTATGCTATTTGAAAATGGAAGCATGCCCTCTGCATTCCCATATAAGGCTATATTTGATGGGTTTGTGAACCCCATATCCTGAAGTTCTTCATAAGTAATTTTGTAAATTCCGTTTGCATTGAGTCTTATTTTCACCCATGTGCCATCTTCAAGTACAGAATTAGACGGATATGTACGTTTCAATTGAGAATTTAATGCTTTTTTCTCAAGGACATTCAATGTGAAAGATATAAGCTTTTGCAAAGCTCCTGTTTTGGTTTTTTTGATGGGTACAAAATATACTTTAGCAAAGAAATTTTTTCTTTCATCCGTAATAAAAACAGTGGGATCGACTGTTTCTTTAATTTTGGTTATATCTGGAATACATTTAACTTCTTCAGGACTTAGATCAACATATTTCATATCAGAAAGGAAGACAGAAGCATCATTTCCTTCACTAATTATAAATCTTTTTGAGAACAATGGTAATTTCCCGGTTTTATCATCATAAATAGCATCTGAAAAATACAACATTTTGCCTTCATTTAGTTCAGATGAAGGTGCTGGTTTTTGCCAGTCTATATTGTATTGATAATTTTGAGATTTGCAGTAAGATATTACTGAAAAGAAAAAGATAAAAAATATTAAAACCCGCATAAATTTCATTCTATTATGAGACAAAATAACAAAAATTAAACGTTTTTTTACAACATTAATTACTGATTGTTGTTTCAGAATTTTTTTAAACGGGGAAATTGTACTATTATTGTGAAAGTGATATTTTAGTTAACATTAGAAATTTACAAAATTAATTTGTATTATTGCAGATTATTGGAAACAAATAACTGACATGGTAAAACGTTTTCTATTTATCTTTGCCCTGATTATTTTTGGTTCGCAAATAACATATTCTCAGGACCCTGAATTTTCACAGTTTTACGCAAACAGACTATATCTGAATCCGGCATTTGCAGGTGAAGTTATTTGTCCTCGTGTTGCAATGAACTATAGAAACCAATGGCCTGCATTAGGCTCTACATATGTTACATACAGTGCATCTTATGATCAGTATGTCGATTTCCTTCAGGGCGGTATCGGTTTTCATGTTTTTCGTGATGTACAGGGTGACGGAGCTATTACATCTACATATGCAAGTTTGATGTACGCGTATACGTTCCCGGTGAACAGAAATTTTTCTGTTAAAGCAGCATTACAATACAGTGTTTATCAAAGGAGACTAGCTTGGGATTTTGTATTTCCAAGTATGATTCATCCATTGTACGGTGTTATTTATCCGGATACAGAGTATGATACGCAAATGGAGGAATATTTGGGTGATTTCAATGTAAATAAATGGTTAGATGTTTCAGCAGGAATGTTAGGTTTTAGTAAAGATTACTATTTCGGAATAGCTGTACATCACCTTACACAACCAACTGAATCTTTCAGAGAAAACAGTGATGCGGTTCTTCCTGCGAAATGGACAGGCCATTTTGGAACCAATATTCCAATCACCGGACGAAATTTAAAAAAGGGGGAACTATTTATATCTCCAAATATTTTATATCAGCAACAAATGAATTTCCAACAGTTAAATTATGGAATTTATGCAAACAGGAAAAATTTTGTAGTTGGTGTTTGGTTACGTCAGAATTTCAATTTCCACTACGATTCATTTATTGTTTTGCTGGGGTTCTCTCATGATAAAATTAAAACAGCTTATAGTTACGATTTAACAATTTCTCAATTAAGGAATCAGACACTGGGAGCGCACGAAGTAAGTGTGATTTATCAATTCCCATGTCCGGAGAAAAAGAAGAAGTTTAGACAAATTAGTTGTCCTTCATTCTAAAAATTGGATAATAAAGTAACTTTTTTTACGTTTTTTATGTATAATAAAGGCTATAACAATAAAACATACATCACCATGAAAACTCAATTGACATTTTTGTCCGTTGTCATGATTCTGGTTGCAGGAAATTTTATTTTTTCTTCTTGTGAAAGACACACATCATCGTCAACAGGATGGGACTACAACAATCAGGATAACGGAGGTTTTGAGTATGTCGACTTCATTGAACAGGAAACATGTCCTGGACTTGTACTTGTAGAAGGCGGTACTTTCTCAATGGGAAAAGTAGAACAGGATGTGGTATATGACTGGGATAATGCTCCAAGGAGAGTTACTGTTTCTTCATTTTATATGGACGAAACCGAGGTTACAAATGTTAACTACAGGGAGTATATCTATTGGTTGCAGAGAGTATTTCTTGACTATCCTGAAGTAATGAAACAAGCTTTACCTGACACACTGGTTTGGTTAAGTAAATTAGGATATAATGATCCTTATATGGAATATTATTTCCGTCACCCAGCTTATCAGGAGTATCCTGTTGTAGGCGTAAACTGGAAGCAGGCTCGTGACTTTTGTGCTTGGAGAACAGACAGGGTAAATGAATTGATTATGATCCGTGAAGGTTTGTTATTCATGGATCCAAATCAGCAGGGCGAAGAAAACTTTAATACCGATGCCTATTTTGCTGGACAATATGTAGGTATGGTAAGAGATCCATATCCTGATTTAAATCCAAATTCGGATTTCCGTAATTTGAGAATGGAAGATGGAATCCTTCTTCCACGTTACAGACTTCCTACTGAAGCTGAGTGGGAGTTTGCAGCTCTTGCAAATATTGGAAATACATAT
>PKSZ01000197.1 GCA_002869425.1 Marinilabiliales bacterium | reverse complement strand
TTTACTCTGAGGATTAGGGATTGTTGAAGGATTAGTAATCGGATCTTCTGGGATCTGATCATCAAAGTCTGGATTATCTACAGATGTAAGCGAAATGAAATCATATGCTTTTCTTATAATTCCATCACCAATTATCATTGGAATAATTAGCACCAATATTCCAATAATGCTGAGTGATATTCTAACAAACTTATTCAGTTTTATTCTCACCCGTTTATAAAACCTATTTCTAATTTTATAGCTGAAATAAAACAAAAGGCTCAATAATGTCAGCATAAAAAAGAAGAAAAGTACCTGCACTAAAAAGATATCAATCATAGACAAAATATCTCTGGTATTGCAATGCAGATAAAACTCATAACCAATAAAAGTATTGGTCATATATACTGACGCCATTTCAAGCATAAAAAACAATCCTCCCAAAAATGACATAATCGCCCTTAGTGGTTTACTTCTAATAATTGAAAAAACCAAAAAAAAGAGCCCCAACAATGAAAGCAGATTTAATGTAACTTGCTTTCCATACGGGAACAATATGTTATATAAAAAATCCACCTTTTTAGTATTTGTAAACAGAAGTCAGAGTAGTATCAACTTTCTGCATTATTTGTAAATCATCGGGAAGATATATATTTAAAAACTTTGCATCATTAAAAGAGCGAACATAAACAGTATCATTTTTCTTGTATGTAATTTTGATATCATTAGCTTCAGACATATAAACATTATTAAAACATCCAGGACGACCTTCTCCTTTAACTAGGGGTACAAGAGATATACATAAAATTATACTTATGGCTAACATATAAAAAACACTTGCTGCTTTTTTTGTTTTGTATAGTACAATTGCTGCAAATGCCAACAGTCCCATAGAGTATGGAAGGACAAACATTGTATATATAGTTTGAAAAGAAATACAATGGCCTGAATTTATGGCCATTATCAGAGCAAATAAACTCTGTATAGAAACAATTAAAAACAATGAAATAAATTTCTTATTTGATGACAATTTTTGATAATTACTGATGAATACAATAAGCAATAATGAAATCGGGATAACCAATAAAACAGATATTTCCCTGATACGGAATCCTAATAATTGAAGATAATTACCAAATACAGGTAACCAGATTTGGATCAAACCTGTCAATATATTTGGGAATGTAGCAGGGATATTAAAACTATTAGCTCCTTCAGTGTAATTCAGGGCTAGCTGAGAATACATTGTGCTCTGCTGGTCCATAATTTCTTTTCCATCCAACCCTCCATTTATCAGCCATATTCCAAATAAAATCACAATTGCTAAACCAGACAGGAAATAATGAAACAATATTCTACGATCTCTGTATAACAGAACTACAATCAAAAAATGAGCAATAAAAACTGATATCGTCAAATAATGAGTTAGTAGAGACAGCACAACCAAAAGCACATAAACAACACTTAGACCAGTTTTTCTTTCTCTTTCAATCATGAGAAATAATATCCAAGTGCTTAAAAGGCTTAAAAACAAAGCCAGGCTATAGGGACGGGATACTTGCGCATAATCAACAATTATTGGATGAATAGAAACAAAAAACATTGCCAGCAGTGCAATTCTAATATCCTTAAAAAGATATTTAGTAAACAAGTAGACAATACATAATACTGCCATACCAAAAATTAAGGACACAGACCTTGTACTCGTATTACTACTACCAAAAACTATGCACCAGGAATGCAATACAAGGTTATAAGAGAACCCATTACCGTTATCATTTATTGTACTTTTACGTACTCCTTCTAGATTATTATACTCTCTTATTTGTAAATTTGAAAAAACTTCAAGATCAATTTTCTGCTTTAAACCATTTGCAATTTTTATACTTGTTAATTCATCTCCAGATACCTCAAGCCTGTCAATTCTATATAGCCGCAAAGCCAATGCAGTCAGTAAAACTAGTACAAAAATTATTTTAAATTTAACACTCACTATCTATTACCTCTTTGTAACAGCAAGTCTTATAGACTGTTTAATTGTGCGTAAGACATTCATTTTACTTTCACCTTCTCTATGGTCGTAACGTAGAATAAAAGGTAATTAATGTATAATAGGACTAAATTTACGGGATTTCAATAATAATTCTGCCATACAACCAAACCCCTCCTGCTCAATTAGGCTACCCCCATAGAATTCAGACATTTTAGATAACAACCCAACCCTGTATGCCCTGTACCCACAAGTATAATCACGGACTCCCTTTATTGGCATAAACAATTTAAATATCAGCCTGGCTCCTACACTTAGTGCTCTTCTTAAACCCGACACACCTTCTATCCTTGCTCCTGATCTAAATCTTGAAGCAATAACTATATCTGAACCCTCCTGAATCTGAATCAACATTCTATAAATCAATGCTGGATTATGACTGTTATCAGCATCCATTGTCACAATTACATCATCTGGATGCATATCTTTCAATCCTGAGGCTAATCCAGCCCTTAAAGCACCTGCCAGACCTCTGTTTGGCTGAAGATCAACAACTTCCACATTGAACGACTTTGCTANGCTACGCTTAAGGTATCATCTGTACTCCCATCATTCACAACAATTACCTTAAGTGGAAAACCAAACAATTCTTTAATTTTCTCAACCTTGCTAAGTAATCTGGCCAAAGATTTCTCTTCATTATATGCTGGTAAAATCAGTTTAATATTTTGCATTATGCAAACATCTTTTTTCAAAGTAAAAAATCAATGCAATATAGTATTTTCCTTAAACAAAGGACTTAAAGATAATGAAATAGTAAATATTTAACTACATATTCGAAGTAATCCTAATAATTAATATACCAATGATATTTACCTTATTAATAAATTGATTATAATTGTAATAAATACAACTGATTTTATTTTAAAATAATCTTGAATTCTAAGCAGAATATCAATAACTGGTCCCTCATCATCAAACCAAAAAAAAACTGGTTTGATATTAACTTGGGAGAAATATGGCGATATAAAGATCTTATTGCCTTATTGGTTCGTCGGGATTTTGTTGCAAGGTACAAGCAAACAATTTTAGGGCCAATTTGGTTTATTATACAACCACTACTCACAACTTTGATGTTTACGATTGTATTTAGCAGAGTGGCTGGGCTTTCTACAGATGAGTTACCGCCAGTGTTGTTTTATCTTGCCGGAATTACGGCCTGGAATTACTTTGCTGAAAATTTGAAAGCAACATCAAATACTTTTGTTCAGAATGCAAATATTTTTGGTAAGGTTTATTTTCCAAGACTAATTGTTCCAATATCAGTTGTTATTTCAAATCTTATCCAGTTTGGAATCCAATTTTTGTTTCTCCTGGCATTCATGCTGTATTTTTACTTGTCGGGAAGTAATTTTACAATAACCAACCATGTTTTTCTTATTCCTGTCTTATTGCTTCTGCTTGCAGGGCTTGGACTTGGATTTGGGATTATAATTTCTTCTTTAACAACCAAATACCGGGATCTTACCAACCTCGTGATTTTTGGCGTTCAATTGTGGATGTATGCCACTCCGGTTGTGTACCCTCTTTCACAATTATCCGGAACTTTTCGTTTTGCCGTATTATTGAATCCAATGACATCCATTGTTGAAACTTTCAGACTGGCTCTATTGGGCTCAGGCACTTTCAACTGGTTGTACCTGGCTTATTCATTTGCTTTTATGATCATCACCCTTATTGTCTGTACACTTCTTTTTAACAGGGTGGAACAATCTTTCATGGATACCGTATAGAATTCTTATGAGCACAGTTATTCGTCTTGAAAATATATCTAAACAGTACAAACTTGGACTGGTAAATACCGGAACACTGGCTCAGGACTTTAACCGCTGGTTTGCAAAGGTAAGGGGAAAAGAGGATCCTACTCTCAAAATTGGAGAAGAGAACAATTTATCTGCAAAAGATGGTCAATATGTATGGGCATTAAAGGATATCAACCTTGATATAGAAGAAGGTGAAATTCTGGGAATTATAGGAAAAAATGGTGCTGGTAAATCAACTTTATTAAAACTATTATCCAGGGTTACAACGCCAACAACCGGTCAGATAAAGATAAAAGGTAAAATTGCCAGTTTACTGGAAGTTGGAACTGGATTTCACCCCGAGCTTACAGGTAAAGAAAATATTTTTCTAAACGGAGCAATCCTTGGAATGACAAAAAACGACATTAAACAAAGACTGGATAGCATTATTGAATTTGCTGGAGTCGAAAAATACATTAATACTCCTGTTAAAAGATACAGCAGCGGGATGTACGTTCGATTAGCCTTTGCTGTTGCTGCGCATCTTGAACCAGATATTTTAATTGTAGATGAAGTGCTGGCTGTGGGCGATGCAGAATTTCAAAAAAAGGCCATTGGAAAAATGCAGGATGTAAGCAATCAAAAAGGCAGAACAGTTTTATTTGTAAGTCATAACATGACTGCGGTAAACAGCTTGTGCAATAAAGCAATACTACTTGAAAAAGGGGAAATATCATACAAGAACGAAACAGATAAGGTTGTTGAAAGATATTTAATTGATAACTCTCAGGAAAAAAGAGAACAAGAATACCATGCAATTCATACTGCACCTGGAAATGATTTTATAAAGCTAAAACAGTGCAAAGTATCAACCAATACTGATAAAGAGTTTAATGTAGAATGTGCTTTGGATTTTACATTTAAATTTTGGTGGACATCTGACCCCACAAATCTAAATCTCAGCTTCCATCTTTTTAATAACAAGGGTGAACTGGTATTTAATATTCACACCAAAGCAATTACTTGTAATGAAGGCATAATATCATCCAATTGCCATATTCCCGGTAAAATACTAAATGATGGTTACTACTATATAAATATGATGGTTGTAAAGAATAGTAATACTATTATTTATAATTTTGAGAAATGTTTGGTCTTTAAATTAAATGATTATAGAATTGATAGTAAATGGCACTATAAGTGGCCTGGCACAATAAGACCAACTTCATTTGAATTTAATATTATCAACGAATGATTCCCGTTACTCAATCGTTTTTACCTCCCGAAGAGGAATTTTTTAGACAGCTAAAAAGAGTTTATAAAACCAATTGGGTTACCAATAGAGGCGAACTTGTTCAAGAATTAGAAGAAAAGCTCATTGAACACCTTGGAATAAACAACCTTCTCTTAACAGCTAATGGAACAATTTCATTACAAATAGCACTAAAAATACTGGGAAATAATTCCGAAATAATTACAACTCCATTTAGCTATATTGCCACGGCTTCTTCAATTGTGTGGGAGAATTGCATACCGGTTTTCGTTGATATAGATCCTACATATTTAACAATTGATGAGAGCAAAATTGAACCTGCAATAACAAACAGAACAAGCTGTATTCTGGCAACTCATGTTTATGGCAGCCCTTGCAATATTGAAGCAATAGATGCTATATCAAAAAAATACAATATTCCTGTTATTTACGATGCATCTCATTGCTTTGGAGTAAAATACAATTCCGAATCCATATTCAATTTTGGCGATATTTCAACCTGTAGTTTTCATGCCACAAAACTTTTCCATACTGGAGAAGGTGGAGCAATCGTTTCCAATAATAAAAATCTAACGAATAGAATATATTATTCCCATAACTTTGGGCACAAAGGAACCCTTGATTATTGGGGGCTTGGAATAAATGGAAAACTTAGTGAGCTTCATGCTGCAATGGGTCTTGCTATCCTTCCCTATATGCATGAAATTATTGAGGAACGAAGAAAAATTGTCAACACGTATAATGGAAATATAAATTTTACATCCATACGAAACCTAACAATCAGGGAAAAAACAGAATGGAATTATAGTTACTATCCCTTAATATTTCATTCTGAAAAACAGCTGCTTGAAATCGAACAAAAACTAAACGAAGAAAATATTTTCCCGAGACGATACTTTTACCCATCGCTAAATACAATTTAATACTTAAGATCATCCAAAATGACGGTTTCAGAAGACATTGCATGCAGAATCCTTTGCCTCCCCCTTTATAAAGGCCTTGCAGCATCAGAAATTGAGAAAATTATTACTATAATAAATAACAACTTATGATAATTATCGGAGCAGGTGGACATGCATTAGAAATTCTGGATCTATTATCAGAGATTAATAAAGATGATTCCATTGTTTTTTTTGATAATGTAACACCTAGCCCTTCTGGCTTTATTAATGATAAATATAAGATTCTCAGAAACTTTGATGACGCGCTACAGTATTTTAATACAGTAGATAATAAATTTACTCTGGGATTGGGTTCTCCAGAAATAAGGAAAAATTTATGTGTTAAATTTGAAAGCCTTGGAGGAGAAATTATTTCTACAATAAGCCCATTTGCAAAAATTGGATTGTACAGCAATTGCATCGATAATGGAGTAAATATTCTTGCCAATGCTACCATATCTAATGGAGTAACTATTGGTAAAGGCACACTCGTTTATTATGGATGCATCATAACTCATGATTGTAAAATTGGAAACTTTTGTGAACTATCACCGGGTGCAACTTTACTTGGTAAATGCATAATTGGAAACAACTGTCAAATTGGAGCAAATGCAAGCATTTTCCCCAATATTAGGATTGGAGCCAATTCAATTGTTGGTGCAGGTGCTGTTGTAAGAGAAAATGTACCTGAAAATGTTATGGTAGCAGGAGTCCCTGCAGTTATTAAGAAAAACCTATAGCAGTGATCCGCAGTATTATTAACAGGATAAAGGAAAAAAGAAGACTCAACATTAGTCGCAGTATTATAAAATCCGGCGACAAAGAAAAAGCAGATTTACTTATTATAGATAAATTTTTTCCAGATACCTCATACCCATGGCGCACATTAGAGTTTAATTCACTATTGACCAAATTTCAAAAATCAAGGATTCTTTGCGAAGCATCCAATTATAAAGGCATTACCAGCAAAGAAGAGTTTGAAAAACAAATTGAAACTTTATTTCAGTACTATAAACCAACATATTCAAAAAATAAACTTGAGTATTCTAATGCCAATATTTGGGAATATAATTTAAACTCCAAGCTTGTATACTTTCTTTTCTATGAAGATGCTGTAAGGTTTTTTCCATATCTCAGATACAACAACATAGAATTTGCTTTTACCTTATACCCGGGCGGAGGTTTCCTTCTTTATAACGAACAAGTTGATCAAAACTTAAAGGCAATAATTCAATGTGATCTGTGTAAAGTCTGCTTTGTTAATATGCCTTCTACTTATAAATACCTTACACAACATCTAAACCTGAACAATAACAAAATCAAATTAGTTTATGGTGTTCCACTGGATATAAAAGAAGAAATTGCCAGAAAAAAGGACAGCAGTAACAAAATGACTATTGGTTTCTGTGCCAGAAAATATCACAAAAGAGGTATTGATAAAGGATTTGATATTTTTATCGAAATAGCCAATCATTATAAAACAAATCAAAACATCCAATTTGTGTGCATTGGTGATTTTTCTACGGATGATCTTTATGAAAATGAAAAAGATATAAATATTGATTTCAAGGGCTTACTTGCCAGCAATCAACTTGAAAATGAGTTTCGCTCATGGGATATAATTATTTCTCCCGTGAGAGCATATACCAATCAGGGAGATTTTGATGGTTTTCCAACAGCAGCAGGAGTAGAAGCCTCTTTACATG
>PKSZ01000539.1 GCA_002869425.1 Marinilabiliales bacterium | reverse complement strand
CCACCTGTACCCAATTCATCTTCACACATGGAAACAAACTTTGAAGAACTTCCAACTTCTCTGGTACCTCTGTCACCTCTTGCACCATTGGTTGCCATAGCTCCGTGTGCTCCATAGTAATAGTTTGTTCCGTCATAGCTGTTATAATAATATGTATCATAATTACCGTCATAATAACCATCATAATAGCCATCCCAATATCCATGATTATAACCATGGCTATAACTCCATGAACTGTATCAACCATATGGATAACCCCAACCGTAACCGTAGTAATATGGTCTGTGATAATATGAAGGATAGTATGAGTAGTAATAACTTGGCCACCAATGGTATCCCATATACACACTTACACCCCAGTCCCAGGGATTATAAGAATACCAGTAAGTATTGGTATAATAAGAATCATAGTAGCTATAACCTACATATGTACTATGAAATCTACGCAAACGAGCAGAATACTCATAATCGTAGTAATCATCGTAATAATTGTTGTTTGTAATATAAGTATTTCCATCTTCATGATAATACTCTTCAGTAGTAGAATATGACGGATCATAATACTCATCGTCCTCATATGTTTCAGCAGGAGCTTCTTCAGAATAAGCTTCTGTATTATCATATGGTTGATCATAGTTTGCCGGCTCAGTTGTTTCAACAACTTGCTGTGTTACAACTGGCTGATCAGATGGTGTATAATAAACATCATCATACCCTCCTGACACATAATATGTTGAAGAGCAAGAACTCATCAGCAGGGCTAAAATCGGGATTAAATAAAGTAGTGTTTTCATGGCTGTTCCTCCAAATATTTTGTCGTATTAGTAAAGTTATCAAAATTTTGCTTTCTTTTGCATTATATATAGTCTTAGTAATCTTTAACAAATACTGTACCAAAACAATGGCGAAAGTACTAACAA
Source organism: Marinilabiliales bacterium (assembly GCA_002869425.1). GTDB lineage: Bacteria > Bacteroidota > Bacteroidia > Bacteroidales > BM523 > BM523. The sequence goes on along the minus strand of PKSZ01000539.1, from coordinate 4,232 downwards.
AAAAGGAAGAAAACTACTCACAATGGTATAACGACTTAGTAATCAAGGCAGATCTAGCAGAAAATTCAGCTGTAAGAGGTTGCATGGTAATTAAACCATATGGATATGCTATTTGGGAAAAAATGCAATCGGTTCTGGATAAAATGTTCAAAGATACGGGTCACTACAATGCATACTTTCCTTTATTCATTCCAAAATCGTTTTTTAGTAAAGAAGCTGCACATGTTGAAGGATTTGCAAAAGAATGTGCTATTGTAACCCATTACAGATTAAAAAATAATCCAAACGGAAAAGGCGTTGTTGTTGATGAGGATGCTAAACTGGAAGAAGAATTAATTGTTCGGCCTACTTCGGAAACGATTATATGGAATACATATAAAAACTGGATACAATCCTATCGTGATTTACCTATATTGGCAAACCAATGGGCCAACGTTGTTCGCTGGGAAATGCGCACAAGACTATTCCTGAGAACTGCTGAATTTTTATGGCAGGAAGGACATACAGCTCATGAAACAAGAGATGAAGCAGAGAAAGAAACAAAACAAATGCTGAATGTATATACTGATTTTGCACAAAACTGGATGGGCGTACCAATAATTCAAGGTGTAAAAACAGAATCAGAAAAATTTGCTGGTGCCATTGATACATATACCATTGAAGCACTCATGCAGGATGGTAAAGCTCTTCAAGCTGGAACATCACACTTTTTAGGTCAAAACTTTGCCAAAGCCTTTGATGTAAAATTTGCATCCAAAGAGGGTAAATTAGATTATGTATGGGCTACTTCATGGGGTGTTACTACACGTTTAATTGGTGCATTGGTTATGGCACATTCCGACAATAATGGACTCGTACTTCCTCCAAAGCTAGCTCCAATTCAGGTAGTAATTGTTCCAATATACAGAGGACAAGAAATGCAGGATCAAATATCCGAAACTGCCAACAAGATCAAAGCATCACTTGAAAGTAAAGGTATATCTGTTAAATTCGATAATAGAGACACACATAAACCTGGATTCAAATTTGCTGAATACGAATTAAAAGGTGTACCCGTAAGAATTGCTATCGGGCCAAAAGATATTGAGAATAATACTGTTGAAATAGCACGAAGAGACACATTAACAAAAGATACAGTTTCAATTGAAGGTATAGAAAATGTAATTCCAGATTTGCTTGATGAAATTCAAAATAATATCTTTAACAAAGCTTTAAGTTTCCGAAATTCAATGATCACAAAAGTTGATAGTTTTGATGAATTCAAAGATGTTCTCAATGATAAGGGTGGATTTGTTTTAGCGCATTGGGATGGAACAAAGGATACAGAAGATCGTATCAAAGGGGAAACCAAAGCAACCATTCGTTGTATTCCACTGGACGTTGAAAAAGAAGAGGGAAAATGCGTATATTCGGGAAAACCTTCGAAATTTAGAGTTCTTTTTGCTAAAGCATACTAAACAATTCTATTCATGAAAAAACAAACTGCAAAAGACTTAATCATTTCAACATTAATTGATAAATCCAGAACCAAGCAAATTGTATATGAAAATACCATTGAGGTATTTAGCTATCTTAAAGAAGCACTTAAAGATATTTGCAACGATTATAATAAGCAGCTCAAAAAAGTAGATAAAAGACTTTTACTTGAATACAAAGACAGAGGCGCTTTTGAAACAGAGCTTAAAGTAGCAGGAGATCTTATTATTTACAATATGCATACCAATGTATTTGAATTTGATAAGGGACATGGTGTATGGAAGACAAGCTATTTAAAAAATGATGCTTTAAGTAGTTATTGTGGAGTTATCAATATCTATAATTTTTTAGCAGATTCATTTAAGTATAATAGAGTGGATGATCTGGGCTATCTAATTGGTAGAATATATATTAATAAAGAGCGACACTATTTTGTTGAAGGTAAAAGACAACTTGGCTATCTATACAATAACTTTGGTGAAGAAGTTATTACCAAAGAAGCAGTTAAAAATGTTATTGAATCTTCAATTCTGTACTGCCTTGACTTCGACCTGTTGATTCCTCCTTATGACAGTGTTAAAATTACATCCGTAGCAAATATGAAAGAAAACATAAACAAGTCTAAAAACCAAACAGGTAAAAGACTTGGTTTTCAATTTTACGTAGATGATGATAAAGCTTAAATTAATAACCTTTAAATATTTGTAGTATGAAAAAAATCTTTTCCGGTGTCTTATTCTTAGTTTTTTCTGGTTTTATTGTTTCATGTGGTAACCAGACAACAACAGAAACCAAAGATGAGAAAACAGACACAATTCAGGCAAGCACAAACAATGAAATGAAGAAAAAAGTTGAAGAATATGCCGTAGTTGAATTAAAAACTGATCTTTCGGTTTTAAGTGAGGCTCAAAAGAAAATGCTTCCATTACTTATTGAAGCGGCTCAAATAATGGATGATATATATAAAAAAGAAGTATATTCTGGTGATTATGAAGCATTAAGAAACAGCTTACCTGATGAATATACAAAACAGTTTTTTGATATTAACTATGGTCCATGGGAAAGATTAAATGGTAATAAATCTTTTGTTGAAAGTATTAATGAAAAGCCATTGGGTTCTGGATTTTATCCTTCAGATATGACCAAAGAAGAATTTGAAGCTTTTGAAAACGATACAAAAACTGGCCTTTACACCATGATTGTAAGAAATGAAGAAGGTCAATTGGAATCCATTCCTTACCATGAATATTTTAAAGAAGAAACAGACAAAGCAGCTAAGCTGATTAAGCAAGCGGCTGAACTTGCAGAAGATGAAGGATTAAAGAAATATTTGGAATTAAGAGTTGAAGCTTTAATGAATGATGACTATTATGAAAGTGATGTAGCATGGATGGAAATGAAAAACAACATCATTGATTTCGTTGTTGGTCCAATTGAAACATATGAAGATCAAATGTTTGGATACAAAGCTGCACATGAATCGTTCATTCTTGTTAAGGACAAAGAATGGAGCAACAAGCTGGATAAATTTGCTGCGTTACTACCTCAATTCCAGAAAGATTTACCTGTAGAAGAAAAATATAAAAATGAAACACCAGGTAGTGATTCTGACCTAGGTGCTTATGATGCAATATATTACGCCGGAGATTGTAATGCCGGAAGTAAAACAATTGCCATCAACCTTCCCAATGATGAAAAAGTTCGTTTGGATAAGGGAAGCAGGAAGCTGCAACTTAAGAACAGCATGCGTGCGAAATTTGAAAGAATACTTGTCCCCATCAGTGATCTATTAATTTCTGAAGATCAAAGAAAGCACGTCAAGTTTGATGCATTTTTTGAGAACACAATGTTCCATGAAGTTGCCCACGGTTTGGGAATGGGAAATACTGTGGATGGTAGTGCTACTGTTAGAGAAGCTCTTAAAGAATATTACACATCAATTGAAGAAGGCAAAGCTGATATCCTTGGTTTATTCATTGTTACCAAACTATATGAAATGGAAGAATTAAACTCTGGCGAATTGATGGATAATTTTGTCACTTTCATGGCTGGAATATTCCGTTCTGTAAGATTTGGAGCTACCAGTTCACATGGTAAAGCCAATATGATGAGATTCTATTACTTTGAAGAAGCAGGTGCATTTGTTCGTGATGAAGCAACTGGAACATATAAGGTTGATTTTGAAAAAATGAAAGAAGCCATGAATGCATTGACCGAAAAAATTCTTATTATTCAAGGAGATGGTGATTATGAAGCAGCTAAAGCATGGGTTGAGAAAGATGGACAAATCAAGGAAGCACTTCAAAAAGACCTCGACAGAGTAAACAATGCAGGAATACCTAGAGATATTGTATTTAAACAAGGGCCTGAAGTACTAGGCTTATAACAAATCTAAAATTAAAAAAGGTTGTATAGGTTTATACAACCTTTTTTTATATGAAATATCCAATATTCATAATTCTGATATTAATTCTGGGCTATCAGTGTATTGCTCAAGAAGCTTCAATTGCGCCTATAAGCATAGATTTCGTCAATTGGAAATCTACAAAAAACAATAGAACAGTAATCATTCCAACACCTATAAAACCTCATTTTACAAAGCATATTAAAAACACAAAAGAATTACCTTCATCGTACGATTTGAGAACTGAAAATCTCGTAAGTCCTGTAAAAGACCAGGCAAACTGTGGTGCATGCTGGATGTTTACAAGCATGGCATCCATTGAATCGAACTGGTTATTAAACGGATATGGCAT
>PKSZ01000540.1:1369-6524 GCA_002869425.1 Marinilabiliales bacterium | reverse complement strand
ATAGTATCTCCTTGTTTTGTTGTCAAATTATGATTGGTGAATTCATCAATCCTTATGTGAATAGCTCCCGGCATTTTGTCTGCTTTTACTTCATAAAGCTTAACATTATTAATGTCTGAAACCTGATTGGATTGTTTTTCCAGTTCTTTGTTCTCAGTTTTGCTAACGATGTAAAGTGGGTTGTTGGCACCTGAGTATTGTATGGTTTTTTGTTTAAGGTTTACAGTACACATTGCAATGTCCATTCCGTCTTTAGCTTCACCTTCGTCTCCTTTTTGTTGCAGTGCATTGATAACTTCTACACGCAAAAGATTGAGTATTTCTGATGGTTTGGTAGCGCCTTTTTCAGTAATTATCTGGTTGAGAAATGATACCCCAAGCATACTCATAAAGGCACCCGGTACACCGTGACCTGTGCAGTCTGCAGCACAGATAATCAGTTCATCATTTTTATGCGTAGACCAATAAAAATCGCCACTTACAATATCTTTTGGCTTAAACAATACAAAGTGCTCGGGAAAATTTTTGCTTACCGACTCAATACGTGGTAATATTGCTTTTTGTATTCGTTGTGCATATTTAATACTGTCTACAATTTCTTGCCTTTGACCAGCAATCAGATCTCTTTGTTGGGATGTGAGCGACAGTTGCTCCTCAATTTGATTTCTTTGATCCTCGATTTCATCTCTTTGTGCCTCAATCTCTTCTTTTTGCTGCTCAATCTCAGCAGTTCTTTGTTTTACAGTATCTTCCAGTATTTTTTTATCCCTGATTAGTTTTCGCTCTCTCAGTTTAATAAATGTGATAAATAAAATGATAACAACAATTATGGAAAGACTAATGAACCAGGTTGTTTTCCAAAATGGGGGGGCAATAGAAAAACTAAATTCAGCACTGTCTGATAAGATTCCATCATTGCTGATTGAGCGAACTTTAAAAGTGAAATCTCCAGCAGGAAGTCCGCTATATACAGCTTCATTTTCTTTTCGTATGGGCGACCATTCTTCTTCCAGTCCTTCCAGTTTGTATTGGTATTTTATTTCTACAGGATTGCTATATGAAATACCTGTGAAAACAAAAGTAAGATGATTGTTAAAATGCTTAAGATTAAGGTTGTATGGTAGTTTGCTATGAGGAATTATACTATCTGCATATTCTGACCAATCTGTTTCTTCAAAAAACAATTTGAGACCAGTAATGTTTGTTATAGGTTTTGTTATTGTATTTTTTGATTCCATTGGATTGTAAATGCTGAAACCTTTTACTGTTCCAATCCAGATTTTATTGTCGCTATCTTTGTATATAGCATTTTGCTTTGTTTCAACAGGACTGAAGCCATTGTTGCCATCAAAATGTTTAACACTTTTGATATTCATCGAATTATTCAGGAATACCCTATCGAATCCTTTATTGGTGCATACAATGAGTGTGCTGTCATTCTCAAATAGCAAAGAATGTATATTGTTAGAGCTTAATAATTTGTCGTCTGCAATAAACTTAACAGGTATCGTATCTTCTGTATTCTTAATGAGTTTGTAAATACCGCCTCCAAATGTTCCAATCCAAATATTTCCCTGAACATCTTCCTCAAGGCACCAGATCTTCTTATCGATAAGACCGTCTGTTTCATCATAATCAGTCATGGTTTTGCCATTTGTATAGGCCATACCACCAAGTGTTCCAAACCAAATTAAACCCTCACTATCTTCCATGATGGTTTGAACTTCATCGTTGATTAATCCGTGAGAATTTTTGTTTATGCTGATAAAAGATTCACCATCGAACATACTGATGCCGCCAATTGTACCGCACCAAATGAGGTCTCTTGAATCATGATATATGCAATTTACTTCATTGTTTATCAGTCCGCTGTATATATTGTAATTGATAAATTCTTTTCCATTGTAATGAATAATTCCCTGGTTAGATGATGCCATCCATACTTCATTGTTCTGATCGATTGCAATTGAATTGATAAAATTGGATTGAAGACCTTCTTCCTTGGTGAACTGTTTAACGGTAACAGAGTCATTGTTGAGGGTGCATTTCAATAAACCTCCGCCATATGTGGCAAGCCATTTGGTGCCATTTTTATCTTCTTGAATATCAAATATTTGATTTTTTGTTAATCCATCTTTTTCTGAGTAATGAACAATTTCTTTACCTTGGTACATTGAAAGACCACTGCCCATTGTGCCTGACCATAAATTTCCTTCGTTATCAGAGTAAAGAGACAAAACTTGATTGTTTGGAAAACCTGTTTCCTCTACAAAATTTTCAAATGTTTTACCATTGTATTGATAAATTCCATTTTGATTTGTTGCCAGCCAAATATTATCATTGTCAATGCTGCAAATATCCCATACGGTATTATCACTGAGGATATTATTTACAACTTTTCCTGAGTCTGCACCCGAAATACAATATTTGAAAGCACCTTCATTATAGCTAGCTATCCATATATTTTTATCTTCTGCTTCTTCCAGTTTTAGAATGTGGTCACTGGGAATATGAACAACAGATCGAATATTATCAATGAAAAATGTATCTTTTTCAAAGCTAATAATATCTATACCTCTCGAAAAAGTAGCAACCCATACTCTTTGATAGCGGTCCTCAATGATGTCGAAAACCATATTGTAAGCCAGCCCGTTATCTGTATTAAATATTTGAATATCAAAATCATCTGAATTCTTGAAGGTGATTTTATTTACTCCTCCTTCGTTTGTTCCTGCCCAAATATTACCCTTATTATCTTCATATACCGATATAAAAACATTATCTGAAAGGCCAGTATTTTTATTTAAAGTGAAAAAATCGTAACCATTGTATACGCTTAAACCTTCATCGGTAGCGAACCACATATTTCCACCAGAATCTTCAATAATTCTTCGAACGACATTTCCTGCCAAACCATTTTTTTTATTGAAGGTTTTAAAAACTCTACCATCGAAACGACATGCCCCGCCACCATTGGTTCCAACCCAGATAAATCCTTTAGAATCTTGTGTTATTGAGTATACTGCATTTTGGGGTAGTCCATTTTCAATGCTGAAAGTTTTGAAGTTGTACTGCTGTCCGCTTGAAAAATGTAAAAGCAGGAAGCTGAAAAGAAATACAACAAAAAATCTTTTCATTATTATTTTTGGATAAAGATAAATTGCCCGCCTTCATCGCCTGTATTTTTTATAGGGTTGAAGTTTGGTGATTGTTCTGAATTATTAATAACCGGAATTTTAATGCTTTCGTATAGCTGACTGGCATCAAAGAATCTTGAAGTATTGCCTTTCAATGCTTTGATAAGATAGTATGCAAAAACTGAGTGGCCATCTCGTCCTCCATCCATAACTGGCTCAATGCCACCAGAAGATATTGCTTTTCTGGATACAAGATTATGAACTTTGGCGTAGTATTTTTCTGAATTCTCAAAAGGAACACTAACTGTTTTACCCCGGAAGATATCGCCTGCAAAACACGCGTCAGCTATAAGCAGAGTATGTTTTGAGCGGATTCCACTTAGGAAAGTCTGGATGTCATTGTTGCTGATATAGTCTGCTACAGAAGTTGTTTTGGCATCTACAGGCACCCAGTAACCTTTGTTTAATTGCTTTTTGTACTCACCATGTCCGGAATAATAAATAAATACATTATCTGTTTCTTTTACATTGGCAACCAGCCATTCAAATTGTCTGAGAATTTCTTTTCGTGTAGCCTCTGAATCATATAATGTTATGAAATGATCAAATTTATACTTTGATTTTAACAATGATTCGATTGCTTTTGCATCGTTTACTGCATTTTTTAAAGGTTTCCAGGCATCATGGTAATTGTCAACCCCAATTATAAGAGCATAATAATAACCAACTTGCATTTCTTTTTTTGCGTCAGCCACATTTAAGCCTTTAAGTGGATCACCACCGCCTCTTAAAATCAGGTCATCAGATCCTTCCGTAATCAATGAGCCAGAGCTGTACAATTCGTCTTCAATATTTACGGTCAATGTTTGACTAGTTCCATACTTCCCTGTTTTTTCAGTGATTTTTATATCTATAGGAATTTCTTTGGCTGTATATTGTTCGTTGGGTAAAAATGAAAATGTGATTAATTTTTGTTCTCCGATACCCAAAGAAATAAATTTAAATTCACTGTTTGCAACAGGAAATACTGACTGAGGTGGAGTAAATTTTACAACAAGATTTTCGGCTTTTCCATCGCCGTTATTTTTGCAAACAATGGAAAGATCGACCGGGCTTCCAAGCTTTACGGGTCCACCTTGGTCTGTTGTAAATTTATAATCCTCAACTGCAAGCATTGGTGCTGCTTTTTCTCTTGTTGGGATCATCATGGAAGCAGGTGAGGCATCGAAACCATCTTTCTCTTTTACATTGATGGTGAATTTTATTGTTCCTGAAGGAAGATCAGGGGAAGCAGTTAAAAGTATATCAGATGATTTTGAGCTGTTTGCGCTTAGCGTTCCCAAATTCAGTGAGGTCTGATCGATCTCAATGAAATTGTTATTGTCAGATGTGATGGATAAAACAAGGTCTTCCGCAGGTCCAATACCCTGGTTTTCCACTTTTACATTTATCTTAGCTGTTTCACCAGCATCAATGCTTTTGTTTCCATTATTATCAAAAAAATCGGAAGTAATCACCAACTTAGGAGGTGTAGATTTCTTACTGGAAATATTTACTTCTTTGTATTTGCTCTCTCCTGATTGTCCAAACACAGAAGACATAATAAAAACAAGTATTATTATAAGGCTCGATTTTTTCATGGCCATTTGCTTAAAATTTAACAACATACGTAAATCGTACACCCTCTGTTACAGGATCATACATAATCATATAATCATGTTTTGGTGACGAGTTGCTTGAAAGATTGTATTTTCTTCTAATCGCTTTATTTCGAATGCCTTTAATCAAAACCATAGACATGTCTCCAATCCAAATGGTCATAGCAACTCTGTTTGCAATAACGTTTCTTCTATGCCAGGTATTTGCCATTAAATAGGCACTGTCAATATCAGATTGGTAATATGCTTCATCGTATTCACTCTGGTAAATGGATTCCATACCACGTGCAATGGCAGAATAGGTTAAAGTTCCGTATCCGGCTATTGATAATAACCAATATGGAATTCTTCTTCTTTTGT
>PKSZ01000540.1:0-1359 GCA_002869425.1 Marinilabiliales bacterium | reverse complement strand
TTTACCATATAATCACCCCAGCCCGGAGCAATAACGGAAAGAAACATATAGCCGGGGCCTCCGCCCAGATTATTATACCTTTCATTATTGATTTTGGTAATAGAAACAATAGCCTTATATTTTCCCGAAAAATCAGAAATATCATTCAAAACATCCCAGTAAATTTCTTTATCGGCTCCACCTTTGATACCAGGTCCAACATCACCCGTAACAGTTTTTGGTGTAATAATTTCACTTTCTTCAGAAACAAACTTTAATCCGATCACAAAATTCTCATCCGGTACTGAATTGTGAATGGAGTAATTGACTATTATTTTATCTCCTTCTATAAAATAATCAACATTTTCAATAGTGGCATGGGTAGACTGTCCTTTTACAAAGATGGAACATAATACCAGAATCAGGAATAATATATTCTTTTTCATTTATTTCTGCTTAAATCTTCCTTTGGCTTTTAAATCCTCGTTTTCTGCTTGTTCTGTGTTCTTTGTACTGGGCCACAGATCAATAGCTTTGCATTGGTTTGAATAGATGTAGAAAGTACCGGAATGCAGAACAGTACCGGAACTACTTTTCAGTTCATAAGAATAGTTGCCTGTGTAATTGCTATATGTATAAACATATTCAAATGTATCGTCAAAGCCACAATCTCTGCTCATGTAGTTTGTGTAGTAGCCACCAAAATGGTATTCATAATAGCCATTTATGTATAAGTCATAAACATAATCCATATTGGTTACATAGAGTTCTACATCACCCGTTTCATAGTTGTATGTGTATTCTTCGAAATCCATACCATCATTGGGATTGTCCCTTGGTAAATCTTCAATTGTACAACCTCCTGCGAAAAATAGTATTGAGAAAATAATAGATAGTTGTTTAAACTTCATTTTTCAGCGCTATGTGTATCAATTACAAATTTAAGAAATTTGCAGTAATTTACCCTGATTATCAGTTAGATTGTTGAAAAAATCTAATAAGTAGGATAAGGCAGTGAGTGAAAAAATAAACTTATGTATTTGGAGATGATTTTATACGTTACGTAACATATAAACTAATATATAGCCCTAATTGACTTATTGGAACGTATTGATTTTTGTTTTTTCAAATAGCCAATTATTAGGGAGGCAGATTGCATATATGTATTTTTTCCTTCTTTATTGGCAAGTGTTTTGTATGTGCTTGCAATATAGCTATTTAATGCAACGCTATATGTTTTTTTCTGCAATGGATTGTTGTTTAAATCTGTAATTTCAACAGTAGGATTATCTTCCCCGGTTACTTTAAAAGTAATGCCTGAAACTTGTAAATATAGCTTATGTCCTTTACTTACAGATTCCTTAATTAAGGCTTTGATTT
>PKSZ01000376.1 GCA_002869425.1 Marinilabiliales bacterium | reverse complement strand
GCTATTTTTTTTTATAATTGAATTGGGCTTTTTATATTTAATTTAAATTACGGGTAATTTCCAACATATGTAGTTTTTTTTTATATTAGCGTAGGAATATTGTATATAATTGTAAAGTTAAATCAGAGATATTATATTTTATTGGAAATATTTTGAAACAAAACGAAAGTAAAACAAGTAAAAAGAAAGATAGGCTTAACAACTTGATAATCATGAAAAAAATTACTCTTCTATTCATTGGAATTGTTGTCAGTGTTTCTTTATTCGCACAGGGAGCAAAAACAACTATTGATTCCAGAGCTTCAGGATATTATACTCCTGAGCAGTTAAGTAAAATGAGTGAGACCAAGATACGACAGGTTAATTGGTTGTACAACAATTCATTTGAAATACCAACTGAGTTTTCTGGTCAAATCGATCCTTCTGATATCGATGTAAGAAAATTTAGCAAATTCAGGGCTGTAAACGAAAAAGTGAAGGTTAGTCTTGGAAAAGATTTGTATGAAGAATCAACAGATAATGGTATGTTTATTTACCTTTTGTCGATTCATGAAATGAAAGAAGCTTATAATCAGATTGAAGAGGCAGTAGCTTTGGAGCAAAAGGAGCAATATCTTACCAATGATGAAAATAAACCTGCTGGATTCCCTTCCTCTGAGGACAGAAAGTCAAAGAAGGAAAAAGAGGAGTTTGAAAAAGAACAGGAAGAGTATTATAACACAAATAAGTAAAAAATCTACAACCAAATATTGATATTATGAGAAGAAGGTTACCATTTCTTTCCATTATTCTAATGTTATTATCACTGAATGTATATTCTCAATCTTACATCTTGATTGGAAATGATAATAATATTACGGGCTCGCCAACTCCATACGAAGGATACTGGCACGATGCAAGAATGCAAATTATCTATTCTGTATCAGAACTAACAGATGCAGGCTTATCATCAGGTTCTGTTATTACAGGTCTTGGATTTGATATAGCTGCAGTTGCCAGTACGCAAGCTTATACAGGTTTTACTGTTAAAATGGCACATACATCAACAACCTCTTTTGGATCAACAGCATGGTTAACACCAAGTTTTACTCAGGTGTATAGTGCCAGTTATACAGTAACGGCAACGGGCTGGACCATGCATGGATTTTCAACCAATTTTACCTGGAATGGTACCAGTAATATTGTTGTTGAAGTTTGCTTTGATAACACAACTTACACTGGCGATGATGATGTATATTACTCAACCACAACAGATCCAATGGTTTGTTATGCATACAGTGATAACGATTCTGGTTGTAGTATGGCTGCTGAGTATACAAGCACCAGTAGACCGAATATTATTTTTAGAACCGCTGGTTCAAGTACAATAACAACTTGTAGTGCAGTGTTTTTTGATTCAGGAGGTCCCTCTGGTACTTATGCAAATAATGAAAATTATACTGTTACTTATACATCTTCGAGTGGGGGATGTATTCGTGCTATTGTAGAAAACTATGATGTCGAATATGATTATGATTATTTGTACATATATGATGGTACTTCTACTGCGGGTACTTTACTGGATGTTCTTAATGGACCTTCAGTAGTTGCAAACCTTGATGATGAAGGTACTTCGTATTATGGATTGTCCGGAAGTCTTACATTTCATTTTACATCTGATGTTTCCAATACCTACAGTGGATGGGAGTTTACAATAGATTGTCCCCAGAATTGTTATCCGCCTTCATGTTCTAATACAGTTCCTGCCAATGATAATTGTACTAGTTCTACAATGATCTGTGATTTTAATGGTTATTGTGGTTCAACTAGTGGAACAGTTGATCATTCTGAGATTGATGCTGCGAATTCAGCCATTTTTTGTGGTATTATTGATAACAATACCTGGTTGTCTTTTGTAGCTTCTGAAACAGAAGCTACACTAGATGTATGGGTTACCGATTGTCCTACTGCTGGATCTGATGGTATTGGTGCTGTTCAGTTGCAGGTATATGAAACAGATTGTTCTACAGGTAATTTTACACCGGTTTCCAATTGCTGGAGTCCGGCAAAGCTTGTGGACGGACAGATAAGGGCAACAGGATTAACTCCTGGCAATGAGTATATGATTATGGTTGATGGATGGAATGGAGCAGAGTGTAACTATTCCTTCGCAGCCAGTTCTGGTGTTGCAGCGGCTTCTGCTGGTTTAGATCAAACTTTGTGCGAAGGGCAAGTTGTTACTTTTACAGCTTCAGGAGGTACAGTTTATAGCTGGGCTTCTGATCCTGTGGATCCAAGTTTATCAGGCCAGGAATCTAGTGGTACCATAAATGTTTCACCAAGTTCAACTACTACTTACTCAGTAACAGTAACAGGTTTGAATCCGGAATGTCCAGGAACTGCAGAAGCTGCAGCTATTGTGAACGCTGCTTCAGCAACTTTTACAGGACTGGATGCAAGTTATTGTAGTGATGATGCTTCTGTGTCGCTTCTTCCGGATCCAACAGGCGGAACTATTACTGGATCAGGTATCTAGGGTACATCTTTTATCCCTAGTTCTGTTACACCGGGAATTTCAATACCCGTAACATACTCATATCCTTATGATGTTGTGACTGCTTATGAAACTGATTTTAGTTCTACAGGTGCTTGGTCATTAGGAACTGGCTGGTCTGTTGGATCAGCTCAGTATGGGTGTTCAACACATCCTGATCCTCAATATGATGCATCGCCAAGCTCGGATAATGGTATCCTGGGTTATTTGATTGGAGATTGCTATGAAAACTCAATTACTGCAACCCGGTGGGCAACTTCTCCAACAATAAATTGTTCGGGATTAGAGAATGTTACGCTAACGTTTAAAAGGTGGTTAGGTGTGGAGTCATCATCATTTGATCATGCATATATTGAAGCTTTTGATGGTGCAAACTGGCAAACTATTTGGGATCATACAGGAACTTCTTTCCAGGATGGAGATTGGACTTTTATGGAGTATGATGTAAGTGATTATGCAGATAACAACAGTAGTTTTGCAGTTCGTTTTGGAATGGGTATAACAGATGGTTCAGTTCAATATTCTGGTTGGAATATTGATGACCTCGCTGTTAGTGGAGTGGAATTTGACATTTCCGGCTCTTGTGTAAGTACAGATGAGCAATATACTGTAGTTTATCCTACACCAACTCCAGTTATTAGCGGAGCAACAGATGTTTGTGCAGGTCAGGCCGGAGAAGTATATTCTATACCTGTAGTTTCAGGTAGTACTTATCAGTGGTCTGTAACCGGAGGTTCAATATCTGGCTCATCAACATCATCTCAGGTGACAATTAATTGGGGTACAGGATCTTCAGGTACTCTAACAATTGAAGAAAGTTCAGGAGCTGGTTGTCTCGGAACACAAACTATAAATGTTTCAATCCATGCAAATCCAACAGCCAATATAAGTCCCGATCCCGCTGAAACCTGTGTAGGAATTAACTTAGCGATGGATGGAAATGCATCAGGAGGTTCAACTCCTTACAATACACATACATGGAGCAATATAGGAGCCAGCTATTTAAGCAGCACTTCTTCAGAAACGCCAATATTTAATTCCAGTACAAATGGTACATTTAATCTAACATATACAGTTGAAGATGCATATGGATGTACTGCTACTGATAATTTAACTGTAACAGTATACAGTAATCCGGCAGCAAATATATCACCTGCATCACCTGCTACAGTTTGTTCTTTAACTGATTTACAATTGCAAGGTAATCCAACAGGTGGAAGTGGTTCGTATAATCATAGCTGGACTGGAGATTCATCACCATTATCTTCTGTAGCTATTTCTAATCCGCTGTTTAATGCAAGTTCACAGGGTACATATAATTTAACATATACGGTTACAGATGGAAACTCATGTACTGCATCCGACAATATTACAATAAACGTAAACCCAAGTCCAGTGGCAAATATATCACCAGATCATGCTGTTGTTTGTGAAGGAAATGATTTATTGCTAAATGGTACTCCTTCTGGTGGAGGTGGTGTTTTTGTTTCGCACAATTGGACTGGAAATGTTGGTGGACTATCAAGTACAACGACTGTGAATCCAACATTCAATTCATCTACTTCCGGTACATATAATTTAACATATACGGTTCAGGATAATGCAGGTTGTTCTGCTTCTGATGACATTACCGTTACAGTAAATCCAGAGGATGATGCAAGCTTTAGTTATTCTTCAGCTACATATTGCCAGACAGCTTCAGATCCAACACCAACAATTAGTGGAGTTGGAGGAGGTACATTTACAGCAACACCTTCCGGTTTGGCTATTGATGCATCAACAGGAGAAATAGATTTAGGATCAAGTACAGTTGGTGTTACTTATGATGTAACCTATACAACGACAGGTACCTGCTCTGCAATAAGTACTGTTTCCATAACAATTACTTCTGCTCCGGATGCTGAATTTTATTATGATGATCCATTCTGTGAAGGTTCAGCAAATGTATTGCCAAACCATACTACAGGATCAAATGGGGTATATACATCATCTGCAGGACTGATATTCAACAATACCAATACAGGAAGCATTGATTTAATATCCAGTACTCCAGGCACATATACAGTGCTTAATACCATTAGTGCAACAGGATGTGCAACAGCAACACACGAAGAAACAATCATAATTGAAGCTTCACCAACAATAAATATGGCTCCATCTCCTGCTGAAGTTTGTGCTAATGCTGATTTACAGCTTGACGCAAATGTGACAGCTGGTGATGGAATTATTACTACGCACAATTGGACAGGATCAACAGGGCCATTATCTGCTACCAATATTGAGAATCCTGTGTTTGCTTCATCTTCTACAGGTACTTTTAACCTTGGTTATACAGTTACAGATGATAATGGATGCTCTGCAACCGAATCAGTAACGGTTACTGTTTATTCTAATCCTTCAGCAAATATTACACCCAATGCACCAACAGTATGTGAGGGAAGTACAGTAACATTGAATTCTAATTATACAACAGGTGATGGTGCAATTACTTCTCAGGCTTGGACAGGAGATGTATCTGATTTATCTGATGTTAGTATTTCAAATCCAGATTTTTTTTCCTCAACCTCAGTAACGTTTAATTTAGTTTATACAATGACAGATGATAATGGTTGCTCAGCAACTGATGAT
>PKSZ01000110.1 GCA_002869425.1 Marinilabiliales bacterium | reverse complement strand
TATGGGAACTTCTGCATGGTATGCTCCGGGTGCAGCTGCAGCTCAAATGGTAGAAGCCATTATTATGGATCAGCATAGGGTATTTCCTGTATGTGCCTACTTGACAGGCCAATACAACATGAATGAATTATATATCGGTGTGCCTGTTGTATTGAGTAAAAATGGTGTTCAGGAAATTGTTGAAATAGATCTGGACAAAAACGAAAAACAACTATTCCTCGATTCAGCAAAAGCAGTCAAAAGCACAATGAATATGCTGGATAAGATGAAATTATTCGATTAATTTTCAATCGCACGAAAACAATAAAAACCTGTACAGTAAAATGCACAGGTTTTTTTGTATCCTGTTTTCCAATAATTGTTTATGTATTAAAATGTATTTCAAAGCTTTAGTTATAGCTATTATTTTTGTTGAAGTTAATGTTCATAAAATCTGTGAATTAAAAAAAAATCAATATATTTGCCGGTCATAAACTTAAATAACTATAAATTTATAAGATATGCGGAATAAAGGTGCAATTATTCTTCTTGCAGTAGCGTTGGCTCTGGTAAGTTTATACCAACTTTCATTTACATACATTACCAGTAGCGTTGAGAAGGATGCTGAGGAATATGCAAAAGGCGATACAGCTGCTGAACGCAGATATCTTGATTCAATATCAAGCGAAACAGTCTATGATTTTCTTTTTATCAGAGAGTATTCATACATGGACTGTAAAAAGAGAGAGATTAACTTGGGTCTTGACCTTAAGGGGGGTATGAATGTTATCCTTGAAATTTCTGTGGTTGATGTAATTAAATCACTTGCAGCAAATCCCCAAAGCAAAACTCTTCTAGCTTCAATAAATCTTGCTAAAGAAAAACAAAAAGATGATGACAGAGATTTTGTGACTCTCTTTGGTGAAGCTTTTGATGAAATAGAACCGGGTGGAAGCTTGGCTTCTCTTTTCCTAACACCGGAAATGAAAAACAAAATTGACTTCAATACGCCTAACGATCAGGTAATTTCGGTAATTAAGAACGAAACAGAAGGTGCCATTGAAAATTCATTCAATATTCTTAGAAAAAGAATTGACCGTTTTGGAGTAGCTCAACCAAACATCCAGAGACTTGAAACCACTGGTCGTATTCTTGTGGAATTACCAGGAATCAAAAATCCTGAAAGGGTAAGAAATCTATTACAAGGAACAGCCAGTTTGGAGTTTTGGGAAACCTATGAATATCGTGAAGTATACCAATACTTACTTGAGGCAAATAACAAAATTGTTCAGTATCTGGAAGAAGACAAAGAAGCAAAGACAGAAACAGAAAAAGCGGATACGGTTGATGCAATATCTGTCGATACTCTGGCCGTAGAAAGCGAAGCAGTGATTGCCGATGCTGACACAACGGAATCATCAGATTTACTTAGTGAAATGGCTGACAGTTCTGAAGAATCTTCATCGCTTCTTGAACAATTGGAAAGTGATACTACTGCTTCATCTCCAGATAGCTTAAATCCTGAAAATTTCGAAAAGGATTTTCCACTGTTCTCATTGTTGAGACCAAATGTTGATCAGCAAGGACAGTTAATGCCTGGAGCAGCTGTGGGATTTGCTCATTTCAAAGACACATCAAAAATCAATAAATATTTAAATCTAAGACAAGTAAAATCTCTTTTCCCAAAAGAACTGAAATTCCACTGGACAGTTAAACCACTTAGAAACACGAATGATTATTATCAGCTGGTAGCATTGAAAGTTACAAGCCGCGACGGAAAACCTGCTCTTGGAGGAGATGTTATTACAGATGCAGCTCAAAGCTTTGGACAAAACCAGGCATCAGCAGAAGTTGTTATGCAAATGAATGCTGAAGGAACCAAGGTTTGGAAACGATTAACAAAAGATAATATAGGCAGACAAATAGCAATTGTTCTGGATGGTTATGTGTATTCATTCCCTGTTGTTCAAAGTGAAATTCCTAGCGGCCGTTCAAGTATTTCTGGTGGTTTTACAATTGATGAAGCAAAAGACCTGGCCAATGTACTTAAGTCTGGTAAAATGCCTGCACCTGCGACTATAATAAGTGAAGAAGTTGTTGGTCCATCTTTAGGACACGAATCTATACAGGCAGGTATGCTTTCTTTCCTTATTGCCTTTGTTGTAGTCCTTATCTATATGATTTTCTATTACAACAAAGCGGGAATTGTAGCCGATATTGCTCTACTTACAAACGTATTCTTTATCATGGGTGTTCTTGCATCATTGGGAGCAGTATTAACACTTCCTGGTATCGCTGGTATTGTACTTACTATTGGTATGTCTGTAGATGCCAACGTGCTTATTTATGAGCGAATACGAGAAGAAGTTTCTGCAGGCAAAGGTCTGAAATTAGCTGTTTCAGACGGATACAAAAATGCCCTTTCTGCAATTATAGATGCAAACGTAACAACTCTTCTAACAGGTGTTATTCTGTATATTTTTGGAACTGGACCTATTCAGGGTTTTGCAACAACCTTGATCATCGGTATCATTACATCTCTGTTTTCTGCTATTTTCATTACCCGTTTGATATTTGAATGGTCCATGAGAAAGTCTGAAAACATGACATTCTCAACAAGATTTACAGAAAATGCGTTCAATAATCTGAATATCAAATTCATTGAAAAAAGAAAGATTTTTTACATTATTTCAAGTATACTGATCGTTATTGGAATAGTTTCTCTTGTAACAAGGGGATTAAGCCCAGGTGTTGATTTTACTGGTGGCCGTTCTTATGTAGTCCGTTTTGATGACAATGTAAATACTGTAGACATCCAGAAATCATTAACAAATGAATTCGGAACAGCTCCGGTTGTTAAAACATTTGGTGCAGACAACCAGATAAAGGTAACAACGAAATATTTATATGATCATATGAGTGATTCAACAGATCAAATTGTTGAAGAAGCTTTATTTACAGGATTGAAACCATTTTTTGAAGATGGTATTTCCTACCAGAAGTTCCTGGATGATCATCGAATGAGTTCATATAAGATTGAATCAACACTTGTTGATGAAATGAAAACGTCTGGAGTAATGTCGATTATTTTTTCATTGCTGATTATTTTCCTTTATATTATCATAAGGTTTAAAAACTGGCAATTTGGACTTGGTGCTATTGCTGCACTCTTCCACGATGTTTTAATCATTCTTGGATTATTCTCAATCTTCTATGGTATTTTACCATTCTCTTTGGAGATAGATCAAGCATTTATTGCTGCGATCTTAACCGTAGTTGGTTATTCAATCAACGATACTGTGGTTGTTTTCGACCGTATTAGAGAATACCTGGGATTGTACAAAAAACGGGGAAGAAAAGAAATTTTGAACTCTGCATTAAATAGTACAATCAGTCGTACCTTCAGTACATCCCTTAGTACATTTTTTGTACTGCTTTCCATCTTCATTTTTGGTGGTGAAGTAATCAGGGGCTTTACATTTGCCTTGTTGGTGGGTGTCGTTGTTGGTACATATTCATCACTATTTATAGCTTCTCCGGTTGTATATGACACGGTTAAAAAGAAAGCAGAAAATGAAAGAGCCCTCAGTGGCAAAAAGAAATAATTATTGAAGCCTCGCAAATGCGGGGCTTTTTTTATAGTTATTGCTATCTTTGTAAAAAATCAGATTATGATTTTATTCATTAGCGGTTCTGAAATATTTATCATTCTGCTAGCTGTTGTAGTTCTTTTTGGGTCAAAAAAAATCCCAGAAATAGCACGTGGCTTAGGCAAGGGTATGCGTGAATTCAGGAAAGCAACCGATGAAATCAAAGACGAAATCAATAAGGCTTCAGGTGGGGTTGGAGAAGAATTCAAAGACATAAAAAAAGAAGCCAAAGAAATATCAAAAGATCTAAAAATCTAAACCTTGAACTGGCTTCAAATTATCTTTGGCAATGAATATATCTTGCTGATAACGGGTCTTATCACTTTACTTGTCAGTGGGAATTATCTTGTTAAAGGAGGAGTTGAACTTGCAAAGACCTTCAAGCTATCGAAGTTAGTAATTGGAGTAACCATTGTTTCATTTGGCACATCTGCACCCGAACTGCTTGTTAGTCTCAGTGCTGCAATCGATGGAAAACCCGATATAAGTATTGGCAATGTTCTGGGGTCTAATATCTCAAATATTGCACTTGTTCTTGCATTAACTGCAACAATACTCCCGATTCCTGTACACAGAAATACAATAAGAATTGACTGGCCTTTTATGATGCTGTCAACAATTGTTCTCTATCTTTTCTTCATCAATGATTTTGGGCTATTTCCAACTGAAAATGCTGTTCTTCAAAGATGGGAAGGTGCTGTTCTTTTTTCAATGCTGATTGCATTTATTTTTTATTCGATCAGGAAATCACGAAAAAATAGAGAACTTGAAAAAATAGAAAAACCCAGTATGAATATTTGGCTGGCAATAGGCCTTGTTTTAGTTTCATGCCTTGGTTTAATTTATGGCGCAAAATGGCTGATTAAAGGAGCATCTGATATTGCAGCCTCGTTTGGTATTAGTGATCGGGTAATATCTCTAACCGTTGTAGCATTTGGCACAAGTGTTCCTGAACTAGCTACTTCTGTAATTGCTGCCTTTAAAAAAGAAATGGACATTTCTGTCGGCAATATTGTAGGTTCAAATATTTTTAATATTCTAGCCATCCTGGGAATAACCTCTATGGTCACTCCCATTAAAATTAATCCACAAATTATCATCTCAGACATTTATTGGGTAATTGGAATAAGCCTGCTCTTATTCCTGGCTATGTTACCTATTAAAAAGCCCGTAATTAAAAGATATAAAGGTTTTATAATGCTATTGGCTTATGTAATCTATACTTATGTTGTTATTTCAATGAAAGAAATATAAACCTTTTTTCTTTTCTTAATTTCAAATCGTACTTTTAAAAAATAAAATTGTTTATAATGATCAAAGCTGCAGACCTCACAAAAAGTTTTGATGATGTTGAAGTTCTCAAAGGCATCAATCTTAATATTTCAAAAGGAGAAATAGTAAGTATAGTAGGTGCTAGTGGAGCAGGGAAAACAACACTTCTTCAAGTACTTGGGACATTAAGCCGTCCCGATTCTGGAAAAATTGAAATCAACAATATTAATATCAACACTTTAAATGAAAAAGAGCTATCTGAATTCC